>DASSJF010000019.1 GCA_035691305.1 bacterium | reverse complement strand
CGCCGATCGGGAATTGCCGGGCGCGCCTCGCGGCGCGAGATCCCCGGCTCACCCTGCCCCGAAGGTCCGTGGCGTGTTCTCTTCAGTTGTGTAGACACTATAGCACGCGCGAAAGCCCGCGGGCAACCGGCGGCGGGCGGGAGCGCGGCCCGGCGGAGACGAAGCACGCGCGTATGACGACGCCCCGACGCACGCGAACCTCCGCACGGCGCACGTCGAAGACCCGCACGCCGCGATCGCGCGCGGCGCGAACACACGCACCACGACCCGCCGCGCGGGGATCTCGCGCCGCGACGGAGAGCGCGGGGGCGAAGCGCGCCGGCGCGCTCGGGCCGGACGGATTGCTGGCCCGCGTTCGCCGCATCGCCGGTCGACTCGACGGCACGATGGGCGTGTACGTTCATCACCTCACGCGCGGCGATACGGTGGCGCTCGAGGCGGACCGGCCCTTCCAGATGGCCAGCGTGTTCAAGGTACCGCTCCTCGCCGAGCTGATGTCGCAGGCGGTGGCCGGCCGGCGGTCGCTCGACGAACAGATCGCCGTGACCGACGACATGAAGGCGCCCGGCTCCGGCGTGCTCAAGGAGCTGTCCGGCGGCACGCGGCTCACGGTCCGCGATCTCGCGGTGCTGATGATCATCGTCAGCGACAACACCGCGACCGACATTCTGCTCGACCTCATCGGCGCGGACGCCGTCAACGCGCGGCTCGCGGCCTGCGGGTTGCGCCGCACCGTCGTGACGATGGGCTGCCGCGGCCTGCTCCGCGACCTCGTCGGACTCGGAGACGCGCCGGACACGTCGGAGACCCGCCGGCTCGCCGCGGAGCGCCTCCGCCTCCGGCAGCTGGATTGGAACGCGCGCGTCTACCACGACGCGCGCGCGAACATGACCACGCCGCGCGAGATGGGACGCCTGATCGAGCTGATCGTGCGGCCGGTCCTCGGGAACGGGACCGACGGGCCGATCCCGCGCGAGGCGTGCCGCCTCATGCTCGACATCATGCGCCGCCAGCAGGTACGCGACCGGCTGCCGCTGCTGCTGCCGCCGGGGATCGAAATGGCGCACAAGACGGGGTCGCTCACGCGCGTCAGCAACGACGCCGGCGTGCTGTACACCGCCGCCGGGCCGTGCGTGGTGAGCGTCTTCACCCGCGACCTGGCGGACGATCTCAAGGGACGACTGGCGATCGCGGAGGTAGGCCGCGCCGTCTACGACGCCTACGCCTGACCGGACGTCCGCCGCGCGCGGCGGCAACGTCGGCGTGATGGGCGAACCGCTGCGGACCGCCGCCGCCGCGGGGTGGGGCGTGCTCTTCATCGCCAACGCGCAGCGGATCGACGTCGTCCCGTTCTTCAACGACCTCCGGGCCGCCTACCACGTGGACTACGCCGGGGTCGGGGGACTCCTCTCCGCCTACCTCCTCGGCTACGTGCTCGCGCAGATCCCCGCGGGCCTCGCCGCGGACAACGTGCCGGCGCGCCGGGTCACGGTGGCCGGACTTGCCTGCATGACGCTCACCTCGGCGCTCTTCGCGCTGACCGGCCGGTACGCGGCCGCGCTCGTGCTGCGGTTCCTGATGGGCCTCAGCGCGGCGGCGCTCTACTCTTCGACGGTCAAGCTGATGCTGGGCGTGGCGCGAAACCGCGGCGCCGCCATGGGCGTCCTCCAATCCGGCGCGGGCGCCGGCATGGTGGCGGGGCTGTTCTTGATGCCGCTCGTGAGCGGATGGGCCGGCGTCCCCGCGGCGTTTCTGGCGCTCGCGGCCGCAACGGCCGCCGTTCTCGCCGGCGGCGCCCTGTGGCTCCCGCCCGGCGCGCCGCGCGGCCCGGGGGGAGAGCCCGCGCTGCGTCAGATCGCGGGCATCGCGGGACGGCGGACGTTCCTCGCCCTGTCCGGCTCCGTGTTTCTCGCGCTCTTCAGCGCCTACGGCATCACCGCATGGCTGCCCACCTATCTCGCCAACGTCTTCGGGTTCAACCGTACGGCGGCGGGCGGCCTCGCCGCGGTCGTCAACGTAGCGCTTCTCGCCGCGTCGCCCCTCGCGGGCAACGTCTCGGACCGCCTCGGCGCGCGCGCCCCGGTCATCCTGGCGGGCTTCGGGGTGCTGGTGGCGTCCTTTGCGCTGCTCGCCGGCGTCCGCACGGCGCCGGGTGTCGCCGCGAGCGCGGTGCTGGCGGGAACCGGCCTGGCGTTGACGCTACCGGTCCTCACGACGCTCACGACGGAGTTGTTCGGCATCCACCGCGCCGGCGTGGCCGTCTCACTCAACCTCGCCGTCGGCCAGGTCGCCTCGACGATCTCCGGCGTGCTGTTCGGCTACGTGCTGGACGCGACGCACAGCTTCACGCCGGTCTGGCTGCTCGGCCTCGGCATCGCGGCGGCGGGGTTCGCGCCGGCGGTGGCGCTGCGGCGCGAAGAGCGCGCACACGCGGCGGCCGCCGGCGCCGCGGCTCCGTCGTGACGGCGGGGAATTACTCGGCGATGTCGCCGACGGTGCCCGCGGTGACGCGGACCAGCGCGGAAGGCTCGATCGGAAAGACGGCGTGGGGGGTGCCCGCCGCGGCGTACACGACGTCGTACGCGAGCAGCGCCGCGTCCACGTAGACCGGGAGGGCGGTGCGGTGTCCGACCGGCGGCACGCCGCCGATGCTGAAGCCGGTCGCCTCGCGGGTCGCGTCGGCGGTGGCCTTTTCGACGCGCGCAGCCCCGGCCAGCCGCGCCACCTTGGCGGTGTCGACGCGGTTGGCGCCCGACGCGAGCACGAGCACCGGCCGTCCGTCCGCGAGGAAAGTCAGGGACTTCACGATCTGTCCGATCGACGTCCCGACGGCGCGCGCGGCGTCCCGCGCTGTGCGCGTGCTCTCCGCGAACTCGACGACCCTCGCCTCGACGCCGGCGGCCGCGAGCGCGGCCCGCACACGCGCCACCGCGTCGGACCGGACCTGCTCACCCGGCGTTCCGGCGCGGTCGAGGGCCGTCACTTCGACGGGGCTGAAAACGTGTGCTCGTAGAGAATGATCAGCCAGCGCTGCTGCTCGTCGAGCGCGCCTTCCCACGGCGGCATCGCGGAGCCGACGTCTTTGAACGGCGCCACGGTGCCGCCGACCGACAGCCGCCAGAACCAGTAGCCGTCGGGCAGCTTCTGGTGGATGGGCGTCTGGAAATCGGCCGGCTTCGGGTTGAGCGAGGCGGCGGCGGGTCCGTCGCCGGCCCCGTTCGCGCCGTGGCAGGGCGCGCAGTTGGCGTTGAACAGCTCCTTGCCCTTCGCCAGGTTGTCCGGCGACGGCGGCAGCGGGTTCTTCATCGAGGCAAACTGCGCCGGCGGCGTCGGGCGCGCGGCGTTGATGTCCTTGGGATAGTTGCTGTTGGCGACGACGGCGGGCCCTTCCCACGGTTTGGCGGTGCCCGCGGCGGTGGGGCCGCCCGGCGCCTGCGCCGGGCGTTCGCGCATCGACTGGATCTGCCGCCCCGTGCACCCAGTCAAGCCGGCACACAAGAGCAACAGCGCCCCCGCCAGCGAGCGCGAAGACATCCCTCACCCCCGATCGTCACGCGAGGATTGGCACACGAAAGTCGTGCGCGGGTTTCCGGGACACGATCTTAGACGGCGGCGCAGGACTTCCCTGCGCTCGGCGACGGCCGTGCTAGCGGCGACCGGCCGCGAGCAGGGCTTCGAGCCGCTGCGTGAGCGTTTTCTCACCGTCCGCGCCGACGAAACCGCCGAGCTGCCGGGCGCGGATCATCCCCGACGCGTCGACGAAGACCGTCGTCGGGAGGCCGATCACGCCGTAGGCGCGCGGCAACCGGTCGTCCGGCACCGTGACGATCGGGTAATCGACGCCGTACTCGTTCAGGAACCGGCGCGCCTCACCGGGCGTATCGTCGACGTCCAATCCGACGACCATCACGCCGCGGGCCGCGTAGGCGTGCCACGCTTTGACGAGCAGCGGCATCTCGGCCCGGCACGGGGCGCACCACGATCCCCAGAAATTGACGACGACCGGGTGGCCGCGCAGCGCGGACAACACAAGACGCGACCCCGCCGCAGGGACGGCGGCCGCCGGACCGGTGGACGGCGAGGACGGCGGCGCGCCGCGGGACAGCACGGTCAGCGCAAACGCGGGGGCCGGAACGGGTTTCACCTCGCCGGCCGAACCCGGCGGAATCAGGCCCGGCGGAACGGGGCTGCCGGGCTCGCCGATGACGGCGCCCGGCGTGCCGCGCAGCGAGCGCGTGTGCGGCGGCGCCACCCACAACACGGCGGCGCCGGCCGCCGCGGCCGCCGCGATCGCGAGCAGCACCACAAAGCGGCGGCCCGCTCGGCGCGGCGTGCCCGCGGTCTCAGTAGGCGCGGGCGAAGTAGACGACATCTTTGCCCGCGGCGCCGCAGGCGATGCACGGTCCGCCCGCGCGCTCCTCGGTGATGACGCGCGGCGATGCCCCGCTGGCCTTGCGGATCGACTGCTCGCACGCGGCCGAGCCGCACCACACCGCGCGCACAAACCCGCGCCGGGCGGCGACCGCCTCGACCAGCTCGGCTAGCGACGAAGCCGGGACGATGTGGGCGTCGAGGTAGGCCCGGGCCTGATCGAAGAGCGCGCGCTGGACCTCCGCGAGCGCGGCGGGCACCGCCCGGTCGAGCCCGTCGAGCGGCGCCGTCCGCTTCGCGCCCCCGGCGCGCGGCGCGAGCACCACCTGCTGCTGCGCCAGATCGCGCGGCCCGATCTCGACCCGCAGCGGCACGCCGCGCATCTCCCAGTCATTGTACTTCCAGCCGGGCGTGACTTCCGTGCGGTCGTCGAGCCGCACGCGCGCGGTCGCGCTCAGCCGCTTCGTGAGGTCGCGCGCCGCGGCCAGCACGTCGTCGCGCTTCGGTCCGGTCAGGATCGGCACGACGACCGCCTGAAACGGTGCGAGCGCGGGCGGCACCACCAGGCCGCGGTCGTCGCCGTGGACCATGATCATTCCGCCGAAGATCCGCCAGCTCACCCCCCACGAGGTGGTGTAGGCGTGCTTTTCGACGTTGTCGCTGTCGAGGAACTTGATGTCGAACGCCCGCGCGAAGTTCTGGCCGAGGTTGTGGGAGGTGCCCGACTGCAGCGCCTGTCCGTCGGGCATCAGCGCCTCGATCGTGTACGAGCGCTCCGCGCCAGGAAACTTTTCGCTCTCGGGCTTGCGCCCCGAGAGCACGGGGATCGCCGCGTCGGTTTCGGCGAAGTCGCGGTAGACCTCCAGCATCTGGCGCGCCTCGGCCTCCGCTTCGTCCGCGGTCCGGTGCGCGGTGTGCCCCTCCTGCCAGAGGAACTCCATCGTACGCAGGAACGGCCGCGTCGCCTTCTCCCAGCGCACCACGTTGCACCACTGGTTGATCAGCACGGGCAGGTCGCGGTAGGAGCGGATCCATCGCGCGTACATGTGCCCGATCACGGTCTCGGACGTCGGACGGACTGCGAGCGGCTCGCTCAACTCCTCCCCGCCGCCGCGGGTGACCCACGCGACCTCGGGCGCGAACCCTTCGACGTGCTTCGCCTCGCGCTCGAGGAAGCTGCGCGGGATGAACAGTGGAAAGTACGCGTTGACGTGGCCCGTGGCCTTGAACCGGCGATCGAGACCCTGCTGAATCTGCTCCCAAATCGCGTAGCCGTAGGGCCGGACCACGATGCAGCCGCGGACCGGCGAGTAGTCCGCCAGCTCGGCCTTGAGCACGACGGCGGTGTACCAGTCGGAAAAGTGCTCGGCCTTCGAGGGAATCTCTTTGACGAACTCACGCTCATCCTCGGGACGAGCGGCCGGCCGCGACATCACGGCGCCTCCGCGTAAGCAATAACGAAGCCTCCACGTCCCCCGGGGACGGGGAGGCCTCTGGAACACGGCGATTCTAGCACGCGCGTCAGGCGGGCTGCAACTCCGAAGTGCAGTAGGCGCAGCGCCGCGCCTTCACCGGGATCTGCGACAGACAGTACGGACACTCGCGGGTTGCCGGCGCGGCGGCGGGCGGCGCCGGATGCAGGCGGTTGATCGACCGCACCAGCAGGAAGATCACCGCCGCGACGATCACAAAATCCGCGACGGTGTTGATGAAGACGCCGTAGTTGATCGTCGGAGCGCCGGCGGCCTTTGCCGCAGCGAGCGACGGGTACGGCCCGCCGCGCAGCGCGATGAACAGATTGGCGAAGTCGATGCCCTTGAGCGCGAGACCGACCGGCGGCATGATGATATCGTTGACCAGCGACGTAACGACCCGGCCGAACGCCACGCCGACGATGAAGCCGACCGCCATGTCTACCACGTTGCCCCGCATCAGGAACTCGCGAAACTCCTTGAGCACCGTAGGCCCTCCTCGTTTGTGATAACGCGGCGGGGGCGGCCTTCGCCGCCCCCGCCCCCCATCCCTCGATCGCCCGGGCTCCCCTACCGCTTCACGGACTCCGAGGCCGGCTTCTCGATCGGCGCCCCGACGAGGCTGCCCCACTCGGTCCACGAGCCGTCGTAGTTCCGGACGTTGGGGTACCCGAGCAGGTACTTCAACGTGAACCACGTGAGCGACGAGCGCTCGCCGATCCGGCAATAGGCGATCACCGGCTTATCCGGCGTGACGCCCTTCCCCTCGTAGAGCTTCTTCAGTTCGTCCGGCGACTTGAACGTCCCATCGTCGCGCACGTTCTGCCCCCACGGGATGCTCTGGGCGCTCGGGATGTGGCCGCCGCGCTGCGCGCCCTCCTGCGGGTAGGCCGGCATCGCGATCAACTCGCCGCTGTACTCCTGCGGCGAGCGCACGTCTACGAGCGCGGACTTGCCGATCGCGGCCAGCACCTGGTCGCGGAACGCCCGGATGCTCTGATCGGCCGGCTTGGCACGGTACCGGGCCTTGGGATGCGCGGGCACTTCGGTCGTGAGCTCCCGGCCTTCCGCGATCCATCTCGCCCGGCCGCCGTTCAACACGCGCAGCCTGTCCGCGCCGTACATCGTGAACAGCCAGAACGTATACGTCGCGAACCAGTTGTTCTTGTCGCCGTACAGCACCAGCGTCGTGCCGTTGCCGACCCCGTGCCCGCCGAGCAGCGCCTCGACCTGCCCCTGATCGATCCAGTCCCGGCGGACCGGATCTTGTAACTGCGACTGCCAGTTGAAGTGCACCGCCCCCGGGATGTGGCCCTGCCCGTAGAGCGTCGTATCCTCGGAGATCTCGGCGATTCGGACGGCCGGATCGTCAAGGTGCTCCGCGAGCCAGCCGGTCTCCACCAGCACGTCCTGCGCGTAGCCGTGTGGCATCGATTCATTCCTCCTTGGGAAATCGCAGGTTTCCGCACGGGCGCCGGCGCGCGTGACCTCGACGCCGGACGAACCCGCCGCCCCGGCAACGTAGGCGCGGAGACCGGACCGTCAGGGTACCTTCGAAAACCGCCGAGCGAGGGACAGACGGGGGATCGTCGGTCCCGGCGAAGGCTAGTCCGGCCTCCGCTCAGGACAGATACATTGACGAGGAACGTACGCCGATCGCACGCGTGTCATGGTCACCTAGTACCTAGCAACCGATCGGACGCCTGTCAAGGCAACAGCGGGCGTGCGTCCCGCCGCCCCGCTTGCGCCGCCCCTCCGTCTCCGGACCAGGCCGCGTCCCCCCGGAGCGTCAAAGGGCTCCCGTCGAGCCGGAAGAAACTCTTGGTCCCCCCGGACGTCGCGCGGAAGCCCTTCGAACACGGCGATCATGCGGTCACGTCGTGGTTGCCGCATCACGCACTATTCAGTTGTGGGGGCCGGACCGTTCTCCAGTTTCGTGGCCCCTCGGCGCCACGGCGGTCCACACCCGCGGCCTCCCGCCTTGCGGCGGCGAGACATCAGGCGGGCGGCTTGTCGTTCAACACCTCGGTCGCAAACGGCAGCACGCCCGGCACGAGCCACTTCGTCCACATGTCGTCGATTTTGGCCTGGAAGTAGTCGAGGTCGTCTTCGGTGAAGTGCGCGAACCGGCCCTGCTTGAGGAGGTAATCTCGCACCGGCAACCGCTTCTGGCGCCCCTCGACGATCGCCTTGCTCTTGCCGTAGAGCTTGAGCACGTGATTCTCGACTTCGAACAGCGGCCACACGCCCGACAGCACGGCGAGCTCGCCGAGCTCGTGCGAGAGCATCGGATCGTAGTCCCAGCCTTTCGGGCAGGGGTCCAGCGAATGGATGAACGTGGGCCCGCCGATGCTGAGCGCCTTGCGGATACGGTTCATGAAGTCGACGGCGTACGACGCGTCGACCGTGCCGACGTACTTACACTCGGGATGCCCCGCCGCCAGCATCGCGGCCATGTTCTTCTTCCAGCGCTTGTGGAGAATCCGCTTTGCCTTGCCGGGCGGCGAGAACGTCGTGTGCGCGCCGTACGGGGTGCTGCCGGAGGCCTGAATGTCGGTGTTGGCGTACGACTCGTTGTCGTACAGGAGAATCAGGTGATTGTAGTCGACGTGCTGCAGCGCCGCGGAGATCGCGGACAGCCCCATGTCCGCCCCGCCGCCGTCGCCGCAGAACGAGATGATGTTGATCGGCTCCTTCTTGATCCGGCCCTTGCGCATCAGCGCGGTGTAGCCGGCCGCGGTGCCGACCGCCGCGGAGCCGGACGAGCCGAGCTGCGTGTGCATCCACGGCACGACCCAGGGCGTGCTGTAGTAGGTCGTGTTTGCGACGTACATGCAGCCCGTGCTGCCGAGGACGACCGTGCGCGGTCCCGCGGCCTTCACCATCAGCTTCATCACGAGTGCCGACTCGCATCCCTGGCACGTGCGGTGGCCGGAGGTGAAGTACTCCTCGAGCGGCGCGCGCTTGACGCCCTTGATCGGCTCCAGCACCGGAATGGGCATCGCCGTGAGTTCAGGACTGTCCATTGCTCGTCCCCTCCCTGGTTAGGCCCGCACGCCGATCCACAGCGTGTCGTTGGGCGCGCGGCCGGCTTCGGCCGCCTTGCGCGTGTGCTCGAACATCTCCCGGATGCCGGGAATCGTGACCTCCCGGCCGCCGAGCCCGGTGATGAAGCTCACCACCGGCGGGTGCTTCGGCTGGTTGTACAGCGCGGCGCGGACCTCGTTCGCGACGACGCCGCTGTTGAAGGGCGAGCCCATCGAGAAGTCCCGGTCCGCGACGCCGATCGCGGCGAACCGCGAGAGCAGCGCCCCGAACCGCTCGTAGTCGAACGGCCGGAACCACCGGATGCGCACGAACCCGACCTTCTCGCCTTTCTCGCGCATCTTGCGGACCGCGACCTTCACCGGCATCGAGAGCGTGCCCATGCCGACGAGCACGATCTCGGCGTCGTCGGTCATGTACTCCTCGAAGAACGGATTGCCGTAGCCGCGATGGAAGATCCGCTCAAAGTCACGGTAGGCCTCCTCGACCACCGTGCGCGCGTTGCGCATCGCCGCGTCGGTCTGGCGGCGGATCTCCATCAGCCAGTCTTCGTTGACCTGCGGGGCGATCGTGATCGGGTTGTCGGGATGGAACCGGAGGTCCCGGCGGTCATACTTGGGGAGGAACTCGTCCACCCACGCCTTCGGCGGGATCTTGACCAGCGACTGCGAGTGGGTGAGGAACGCTCCGTCCGTGCTGATGGCGCACGGCAGAAAGACCCGCCGGTCCTCCGCGACGCGGTAGGCGATCAGCGTAGTGTCGAGCGCCTCCTGCGCGGTGTCGACCCAGATGTGCATCCACCCGAGGTCGCGGGCGGCCAGCGCGTCGTTGTGCTCGGTGCCGAAGGCGCCCGGGTCGTCGAGCGCGCGGTTGCCGACCATCGCCAGCATCGGCAGCCGCAGTGCTGGCGTGACCGCGATCGCCTCGAACGCGTAGCACCAGCCGACGCCGCTCGAGCCGCACAACGTGCGGGCGCCGGTGACGTTGGCGTGCTTGGCGATCTCGAACTGGCTGTGCTCGCTCTCGGCGACGATGTACTCGGCGTCCTGTTCGCCGTTGGCGATCTGCTTCGCCACGAACTGCATCATCGTATCGTACGGCCGGATCGGGTAGGCCGTGACGACGTCGACGTCCGCGAGT
Organism: bacterium; assembly: GCA_035691305.1. Taxonomy (NCBI): domain Bacteria; species bacterium. Next base: position 43,892 of record DASSJF010000019.1, on the reverse strand, counting down.
TTGGAGGCGACGGCGACGGCCTCGCTCCCGCTGATCAGCGCCTCCTGCTCGGCAACCGCGGTGCGGGTGGCGGTTGCGCTATCCGCGTCCACTATTCCTCACCTCCGGACAGCCCGGCCCGGCCCGCGCCCGGGCCCTCCGCCTGGGCGAGTTCCTGCTGGTACTGGCCCTTGTACCGGAACCCGTGCGACCGCTCGGGCCGGTCCTGGATCTTGCTCTGCACCCACTTCGCGTACGTCTTCTTGTCGGTCTTGTACGCTTCCCACTGGCTCTTGTTGTCCGCGAAGGCCTGCTCGTTGACCATCGTGATGCAGTCGTCGACGGGACAGACCGCCTCGCAGACGCCGCAGCCGCAACACGCCTCGGCGTTGAGGTCGTACGTCTGGTCGGGCGTCACGTCGAAGCAGGAGTCGGGGCACTGCAGCCAGCACAGCGTGCACTTGATGCACTTGTCGAAGTCGACGACCGGGCGCATGGTGCGCGTGGAGTACTTTTTGAAGTACGGGTTGCGCGCCGGGCGGTAGCCGCCGACTTGGTCGCCGAACTTGATCGGCTCGCCGAGGGTCATGCTGTCGATCGTCACGCCCTCGCGCATCTTCGTCCAGCCGGGTAGATCGAACTTGTACGGCACCTCGGGGTTGCCCCGGCCGGCCGGCACGGTCTGCCCCTCGATCGACTCGTAGGCGCGCCGGGCCGACGCGACCTTGAGATCGTCCTTCCACTCTTCCTTCACCGCGGCCAGCATCGCGTCGACGCTGACGAGCTCGGGGCACAGCTTCGGCAGCGAGCCGAGCACCCGCACGTCGGTGTGGTCGTCCTTGTAGACCCAGAGGCCGGAGAAGCTCGGGAGCGCCGGCAGCACGGCCACGCGGTAGGGCGTCTTCCTGGTGTGGCAGAACTTGACGATCTGGTCCGCCGGCAGCGTCGAGGTCACAATCAGCACGCCGTTCTCGCGCACTTTCTCGTTGATCGGCTGCAGACCGTACCAGGCCCACGACTCGACGCCCTTGCAGAGCATGTCGTCGAGGTTGATCGTGATGTCGGTCTCGGCCGGCTCGTACTGCGCCATGCTGAGCTGCAGCTCTTCCTCGTCCGGAGAGACGATCGCGAAGTTCTTCGCGGGGATGCCGTTACGCTGCGGCGAGTCGCCGTAGCGGCCGAAGGCGATCCCGATCTTGCCTTCCTTGCGTGCCGCGAGCACGATGCCGCGGCAGATGTTCTTGGCGAGGTTGGTCTGGAAGATACCCCGGTAGACCACCTCGACCGAAATCGTCCGAGCCATCCCTGTCTCCTCCATCCTTCGGTTACGAGCCCGCGGCATGCGCGGGCGTCGCCCGTCTACCCGCGCGAACCGGCTGTCGATTCCGCCTGACGTCTGTCCGGAAACAGTGTGCCTTCGATCTCGTCGATGTGCCGGCGCATCTGCTGCGCCGCCGCCTCGGGGTCGCGCCGTTTGATCGCGTCGAGAATCCGGCGGTGGCCTTGGAGCGACTTCTCCGCGCGGCCGGGACCCTGCAACGAACGGACCCGGCTGTCGCGCAGCAGATCCATCAGGGTGTCGATGGTGCGCAAGACAACCTGGTTCTTGGCGGCGGCGGCGATCCGATAGTGGAACTCGCTGTCGTCCTCGAGAGCGATTTCCCCGGCGCGGATGCGCCGGGTCTGGCGCTCGACGATCTGCTCGAGCGCGTGTACGTCCTCGTCCGTCGCGCGAAAGGCCGCGGCGCGCGCAAGGGGTGGTTCCAGCATCTTGCGCATGTCAAAGAGGTCCGCGACCTGGTCCTTGCCGGCGCTCACCGCGTCCGCGAGCGGCCGCACGATCCGGTCGATCGGAATCTCACGCACGACCGTGCCGTCGCCGTGGCGCGGCTCGACGAGCCCCTGCATTTCGAGGACACGGATCGCGTCGCGGACGGAACTACGGCTAACGCCGAAGATCTCGGCGAGCTCACGTTCGGGAGGAAGTTTGTCGCCGGGCTTGAGACGGCCCTCGGCGATCAGGCGATGAATTTGCGCCGCGACCTCGGCATAGACCTTGGTCTTCCGGACCGGGCCGAGATCGGCTTGAATGGATGACACCGTGCCGGACGCGATCGACACCGCCCCCTGCACCGAGCCCTAACACTGGCCCGGTGGTCAGACCACTGCTGCTGGCCCCAGTATGCCCGACTGGCTGGGTCAAGTCAACAGGCCTAATGATGGACGAAGTCATAAAGTGGCATCTCTATCGAGTTTCACTGATCTTTTCGCGACAGGGCCAAACTCGACATAGGCCGCCTACCCTCCTCATAGCTCGCGGGCCAGCTGAAACATATGTGCGCGCGGGAACCATTCTACACGCGGGACGGAAGCAGTTTGCCGCTAGTCTTTGACCGCGCCCGCAACGAGACCGCGGATGAAGTACCGCTGCAGCGCGAAGAACACCGCGAGCGGCAGCGCCACCGAGACGAACGCCGCGGCCGTGAGCAGGTTCCACCCGCTCCCGAGCGAGCTCACCAGCCCGGCGATCGTCACGGTCAGCGGCGCCACGCTCGGCCGGCCGCCGAGGTAGCTCAGCGCGACGAGCAGATCGTTCCACACCCACAGAAACTGGAAGATCGCGAGCGAGGCGAGCGCCGGCAACGACAGCGGCAGCACCATCCGAAAGAACGTCTGCACGGCGTCCGCCCCGTCGATCGCCGCGGAGTCCAGCACGTCGGCCGGCAGTCCGGCGACGAAGTTTCTCAACAGAAAGACGGCGAGCGGGAGCCCGTAGCCCGCGTGCGCGAGCCACAGCGCGGGAAACGTGCCCGTCAGCCGCGCCGCCGTAAACAGCCGCAGCACCGGGACGAGCGTCGTCTGGATCGGGACGACGAGGAGGAGGACGATCACCGCAAACAGGGCGCCGCGTCCGCGAAACTCCATCCAGGACAGCGCGTAGGCCGCGTACGCCGCGATGAGCAGCGGAATCGCGGTTGAGGGCGCCGCGATCACCATACTGTTGAAGAAACCCGCGGCGAGCCTCTGGGTCCCGAGCACGGCCCGATAGTTGTCGAGGGTCAGGGCGGGATGCCGGAGGATGGTCCACCAGCCGCTTGCCGCCACGTCGGCCGCGGGGCGCAGCGAACTTACCAAGAGCCCGACCACCGGCGCGAGCCACGCCGTGCACACCAGCCACAGCACGAGATGCACGGGGAGCGCGCGCAGCGAGCGACGCCGTCGCCTCCCGACGGCCGATCCCGCGCCCCCGGGGCGCGTCATCGGGCCGCCTCCTCGCGGCGCAACCGGCGCAGGGTGACCGCCATGACCGGCACCGTGGCCGCCAGCAGGATCACGGCCAGCGCCGCGGCCCGGCCGAGGTGCTGATCCACGAACAGCGCATGGTACATCCGCGTCGCCAGCACCTCGGTGTCGAAGTTGCCGCTCGTCATCACGTAGACGACGTCAAAGACCTTGAGCGCGGTGACGACCATCGCCGTGGCCACCGCCCCGACGGTCGGACCGATCACCGGCAGCGTGACCTGCCGGAAGACGCGCCACTCTCCGGCGCCGTCGACCCGGGCCGCCTCGACGATGCCGGCCGGCACCGCCTTCAACGCCGCGGCGAAGACGACCGCGGCGAACCCGACCCAGATCCAGACGCCGGCGGCGATCAACAGGAGCGTGTTCCACGGCGCGCCGACCAGCCAGGCGCGCGGTTCGAAGCCGGGAACGACGGTGCTCAGCACCGCGTTCAGTAAGCCGATCTGCGGCGCACCGGCCGGCCTGAACTCGTAGACGAACTTCCAGATCACCGCGGCCGCGGTAAACGACAGCGCCATCGGCAGAAAGACGATACCGCGGACGGCGGCCTCGTATCGCACCCGCTCGGCGAGCGCGGCGACGGCGAGCCCGCCGGCCACGACCAGCCCGGTAAAGAGCACCAGCCAGAGCAGTGTGTTGCGCAGCGCGAGGAGCGCCTCCCGGCTCTGGAACGCGTACGCGTAGTTGCCGAACCCCGCCCAGGCGGCGCCGCCCGCGTCGCGCAGGCTCAGCGCCATGGTATCGAGCGTGGGATAGACGAGGAAAACCGCGAGGAAGGCCAGCGCGGGACACAGCCACGCCCACGGACGGAGCGTGCGGCGGCGGCGGGCGGGCAGCCGTGCAAGCGCCCACTCCACCGTCAGGATGTACGCCACCGACGCGGCCGGGGCGCCGGCCAGCGCCGCTACGGCGAGCAGCAGCGCGCGCACCGTCTACTTGTAGGCGTCCCGGGCGACGGCCTCGAGGTGTCCCAAGATGCTGCGCAGCTGATCCGGATGCGAGACGTAGTCGAGCGTGCCCGTGTAAAACGCGGCCGTCATCTCCGGCGGCATCATATCGGCGGCGCCGAAGCGGGCCACGGACGCGTGGACCAGCAGGTCCGCCGCGCGGCGGCTGAGCACGTCGGGATAGTCGCCGAGCGGCACGCCCTTGTTGGCGGACAGCGCTCCGCCGCGCTTCACCCAGATCGCCTGCGCTTCGGCGGAGACGAGATAGCGGATGAGCGCGCGGGCCTGCGGCGTATCGTGGAACATGCCGAAGACATCCCCGGCGATCTGCGCGACCCCGGCGTACTGCGGCGCGATCCGCGGCACCGGCACGAACGTCAGGTCGCTGCCGGGCCGCACCCATGAGAACTGTTTCTGAATCATGTCCTCGACGAACGTGGCCTGCATGTGGAAGAGGCAGCGCGGAGGCTTCGCGAACATCGGGAACGGGGCCTCGCCGAAGTCGGTCGCGAGGACCGCCTGCGGCCCGCCGTAGACGTACTTCGGGTTGGTGGCGATCCGCCCGAACTGCTGCCACGCCTGCCGCACCGGGGCGGAATCCCACCCGACCTTGTGCTGCACCCAGGCGTCGTGTGCCGCGGGCCCGGAGGCGCGCAGCAGCAGCATGTCGATCCAGTCGGTGGCCGGCCAGCCGGTCGTCGCGCCGCTGCCGAGCCCGAGGCACCAAGCCGTCGTGCCGCGACCCGCCAACCGGCCGGTCAGCGCCATCATCGCGTCCCACGTCGGCGGCAGCGCAACGTGCTCGGATGCAAGTGTCTTGGGATCGTACCAGACAAGGCCCTTCAGCGCCGCCTTGACAACGATCGCGTACGGCCGGCCGCCGATCCGACCGATGTCTCGCCAGGCCGCCGGATAGTCGCGGTCCACGTGCGCCATGTCGAGTACCCCCGCGAGCGGCTTGAGAGCGTGCGACCGCGCCAGCGACGGGAGCGCGCCGGGGTTCGGCAGCCCGGCCACGTCCGGCGGATTGCCGCCTTGGACGCGCGTCTGCAGCACCGCGCTGAGATCGCGCGTACCCTGAAACTCGACGCGCACGCCCGTGCGCTCTTCGAAGGGCTTGACCATCGCGTTGAAGCTGTCGAGCTCGGCCCCGCCCCAGGTGGCCAGCACGCTGACCGTCCCGCCCATCTGGCCCGCCGCGGCGGAATTGCCGGCGCCCGCGGCCAGCAGGACCGTCAAGGCGGACACCAATGCGAGAGCCGTGCGGCGTTCCGTCGCCACGCGGCATCACCTCCTGCACTTACCTATATCCCCTACGCGCGCTATGATGGCTGCGCAATGAGCGTTCAAGAACGGGATCAGCGAACGGCGGCGGCATCACGTGCGCCGCGGCCGAGGCGCGGCGACGAGATCACGCTGACGATCGACCGGCTCGCATACGGGGGGCGCGGCGTCGGACGGCTCGACGGCTTCGTCGTCTTCGTGCCCGATACGGCGCCGGGTGACCGGGTACGGGCGCGGCTGTGGCGGGTACGGTCCGGCTACGGCGAGGCCGATCTCGTGGGGATCGAGTCCCCCTCGCACGTCCGCACGGCGGCCCCCTGCCCGCACTTCGGGCCGTGCGGCGGCTGCACCTGGCAGCATCTCACCTACGACGCGCAGACGGCGGCGAAGGAGTCGATCGTCCGCGAAAGCCTCGCGCATCTCGGAGGCCTGCGGGACGTCGAGGTTCGGCCGATCGTCCGCATGGCCGCGCCCTGGTACTACCGCAACAAGATGGAGTTTTCGTTCCATCCAGGCGGCATCGGCCTCCACCGGCGCGGCGCGTTCGACAAGATCGTGCCGATCGCATCCTGCTACCTGGAGTCGCCGCGCACCAACATCATTCTCCAGGAAGTCGACGCGTTTGCCCGGACGTCGGGCCTCTCGTGCTACGATCCGCGCACCCACACGGGCATGCTCCGCCAGGTGGTGATCCGGGAGGCCAAGAACACCGGCGAGGTCATGGTCGCCCTCGTGACGGCCGCGCGCGAAGTGCCCGGGCTCCGGGGGCTCGCGGACCGGCTGCGCGCCGCCGTCCCGGAGATCGTGAGCGTGGCGCACGGCATCAACGCCGGGCCGTCGGACGGCGTGCCGCTCACGGACGTCACGATCGTCGCCGGGCGGCCGCACATCCGCGAGATCCTATCCGGCCTCACGTTCCGGATCGGGCTCGAGACGTTCTTCCAGACGAACACCGTCCAGGCCGAGCACCTCGTCCGGGCCGTCGAGGCCGACGCCGGTCTCCGGGGGGGCGAGACGGTGTTCGACCTCTACTGCGGGGTGGGCACGTTTTCGCTGGCGCTCGCGCGCCGGGCGGCGCGGGTGCTCGGGATCGAGATCGTCGCGCCGGCGATCGAGGCCGCGCGCGAGAACGCGGTGCTCAACGGGATCGCGAACGCCGAGTTCGCGAGCGGCGACGCGCGGCTGATGCTGCCGCAGATACTCGAGCGCGCCGGCCGGCCCGACGTGCTCGTCCTTGACCCGCCGCGCTCCGGCGCCGGAGGCCGGGTGATGCGCAAGGTCGCCGCCACCGGCGCGCGCCGCATCGTCTACGTGTCGTGCAATCCGACGACGCTTGCGCCGGACCTCAAGGAACTGATCGCCGCGGGCTACATCGCGCGGCATGCGCAGCCGCTGGATCTATTTCCGCACACCTACCACGTCGAGTGCGTGGTGCTGGCGGAACGCGGGTAGCTATCCGCCGCGCGCGAGCCGGACGAACAGCGGCATCAGATCGGTCCCTTTAAGCATCCCCAGCGCGCCCTTGGCGCAGGCCTTCTCGTTGAAGACCCGTGTCCCGTCCGGCTCAACGCCGTCGCCGGCGACGAGAAGCGGCACCGGATCGTCGGAGTGCCGGCCGAGCGTAACAGGCGTCGCGTGATCCGCCGTCACGGCGACCACGACGTCGTCGAGCGGCACCCGTTCCAGCAGCGTGCCGAAGAACGCACGGTCGATCAACTCGATGACGGCGCGCTTCGCCTCGGCGTCCCCGTCGTGCCCGGGCTCGTCCGGACCCTTGAGGTGCATGTAGAGGCCGTCGAAATTCGCGTACTCCCGCGCCGCGGTCTCCGCCCACTCTCGGTACACCCGCTCCTTGTCGGCGCCGCTCGGCGGGACCGGGATGACCTGCATCCCGGTGAGCTGCGCGATTCCCCGCTCGACCGGCATCTCGACGAAGCAGCCGAAGCGCGCCCCGAACCGCTCGGCGATCGGCGGCAGCTGCGGCGCGTGGTCCCCCGCGTCGCGGACGAGAATCAGGTTCGCCGGCGGCCGGCCGTCCGCCCGGCGCCGCGCGTTGACGGGATGCGCGTCCAGAATGCGGTGCGCCTGCTCCGTGAACTCGTTGACGAGCGCGGCGGCCACCTTGGCTTCCTCGCTCTGGTCGAGCGGCTCGCAGCGTTCGACCTCGTTGCCGACGTGCTCGCGGGCGACGCCGAGGCCCTGGACGCGGGCGTACGCGGGGTCGGTGTTGGAGATGTTGGCCGACAGCCGGCCGCCGCGGCGCCGGATCACGACCGCGGCCCGATGCGCCACGCTGCCGCGCACTTCGAGCTCCGCCGGGACGGCCGTGAGACGGACTTCGCGGGTCACCCCGTCGGCGAGGGCGTGCGCCTCTTCGGTCGACAGATTTCGGCCGGCGCGGCGGTCCAGAATCGTCCGCCCTTCGCCGCCGGTCGCGAAGTTGCCGCGCAGGGCGAGATCCCCGTCGCCGAAGCGCATGCCGGAGCCGACGACTTCGAAGACTCCGCGGCCGGTGTGGTACTTGAATGGATCGTAACCGAGGATCGCCATCACCGCGACGTCCGACTCCGGCGCGATGCCCTGTCCGACCGTCTGCACGAGCCCGGTGCGCCCGTCGAGGGTCAAGGCGCCGAGAAACGGCACGGCCGCCGCTTCGAGCGGTGTGCGGCCGTCGAAGGCCGGGACCGGCCGGTCGCCGAGCCCGTCGAGCACCGTATACAGAATGTGCGCCATCAGGTCACCGCCTGCCGGCGGACTCGCCGGCCACTATGTCTTCAACGGCGCCGGAGCCGCGCCAGCAGGTCCGCGCTCAGCGTTCCGCGCGACACTTCCTCGACCGGGCCGGTGAGCCGCAGCGCGTAGTCCGGCTCCACCTCGACGCGCAGCACCCCGCCCGGACTGTGCACGGCGAGATCCCGTCCGGTCCGGCTCCGCCGCACGCAGACCGCGGCCACCGCGCTCGAGCTCGTGCCCGACGCCGTCGTCTCGCCGGCCCCCCGCTCCCAGATCCGGATCGTCACCTTCCCCGGGGCGTCGACGCGCACGAACTGCACGTTGATGCGGTTGGGAAACATCGGGTGGTGCTCCAGCGCGGGCCCGAGGCGCGCGAGGTCGACCGCGGCCGGGTCGTCCACGAAAACGACGCAGTGCGGGTTGCCGACGGACACGGCGCTGAACTCCAGCCGCTCACCCGCGGCCTCGATCGTCTCGCCCACGACCTCGCGGTCCGGGCCGGCCACCGGGATCTCCCGGCTCCGAAACGTCGCGCGGCCCATCTCCGCGGTGATCGACCGCACCGCGCGAGCGCGGACGTGGAGCGCCACCCCGACGATGCCGCCCTTCGTGTCGATCGTGAACGACCGCCGCCGCACGTAGCCGTGGTCCCACAGACACTTCGCGAAGATCCGGATGCCGTTGCCGCTCTTCTCCGCCTCGCTACCGTCCGGATTGAAGATCCGCAGGCCGGCATCCGCGCGCCGGCTCCGCTCGAGCGTCAGGATGCCGTCCGATCCGACCCCGTGGTGCCGGTCGCAGATCGCGCGGATACGCTCGGGCGTGAGGCGCAGCGAGAGCGTGCGCGGGTCCATCACGAGGTAGTCGTTGCCGAGCGCGTGGGAGCGTACGTACTCGTCGCGGCGGAGGCGCGGCATGGTCAGGACGTGCCGGCGGACCCGGAGGGCGGTCCGCCCCGGCGGCTGCGGCGCCGGACGCGATCGCGCCGGAGCGCCGCGGCCACCATCCGGTCCAGCAGGTCCGCGTACTCGATGCCCGCGGTCCGCGCCGCGAGCGGGATGAGGCTGCCCTCCGCCAGACCCGGGATCGTGTTGACCTCGAGCACGACCACGTCGGTGCCGCAGAGAAACAGGTCCACGCGTGAGAATCCTTCGCAGCCGAGCACCTGGTGCGCCCGCAGCGCGAGCTGCTGCGCCTTCTCGGCCATCGGGCCGGGAATGCGCGCGGGACAGATCTCCTCGGACGCGCCTTGATACTTCGCCTCGTACGTGAAGAACTCGCGCTTCGGCACGATCTCGATCACCGGCAGCGGCTGTGGAACACCGGTGTCCGGGTCCTCAAGGATGCCGCACGTCAGCTCCGTGCCGCGCAGGTACTCTTCCACCAGGACGACGTTCCCGAATTCGAGCGCGGCGGCGACGGCGGCGCCGAGTCCGGCCTCGTCCCGCACGATTGTCACGCCGATGCTCGATCCCTGGGCATTCGGCTTGACGGCGCACGGATAGCCGAGGTCCCTGGCCACGCGGCGGGCAAGCTCCGCGGGCCCGGCGGCCCACTGATCGCCGTCGAGCTGGATCCACGCGGGCACCGGGAGGCCGCTCGCCTGCAGCACCTGCCGGCTGCGCAGCTTGTCCATCGCGAGCGCGCTCGCGAGCACGCCGGAGCCGGTGTACGGGATGCCGAGAAGCTCGAGCAATCCCTGCACGGTACCGTCCTCACCGTACTGCCCGTGCAGTGCGACAAACACGACGTCGACCTCGCCTTCGCGCACGACCTCATCGATGTGATGGGACGCGGCGGCGAGCGTCGGGACCGCGGACGATGGGCTCGGTTGGAAGGAGCCGTGCTGAGGAGACTTGCGCCCGCCGGCGCCGCCGGACCCCGGTGCCGGCAGCTTCAGCAGATCCGGCCGCGGCAGCCACTTCCCCTCGACCGTGATCTCAACGGGCAGCGCGTCGTACTTTGCGGGATCGAGAGCGCCGAGCACGCGGGTGCCGCTCCACAGCGAGACCTCCCGCTCGGCCGACGGGCCGCCAAACAAGACGGCGACGCGAAGCCGCCGCCGTGACGAACGCTGGGAAGCCGATGCCATGGGATGCGCCGCCGTATTCGGGGACAAAGGACGGTTCCCCTCCGGCAGCGTACGAGACGGGCGATCATGATTCGCGGAGCGATCTTCGACCTCGGCAGCACGCTCATCCGCCGGACGGGCCTCGAGCTCGAGCGCGTAAAGTGCGCGGCGCTCGCGTCGTACGCCGCGTCCGACTGCGGATGCCGCGAGCCCGAGGCGTTCGCGGCGCGCCTGCTCGAGATCCGGCTCGCCGGCTGGAAACGCTCCGAGGCGGAGCTGGTCGAGGTCCCGGCCGCGGCGGCCTTCGTGGAAGCGTTCACCGCGTCGGGCCTCGAGATCACCGACGACGTCCTGGCGCGGGCGGAGGCGGTCTTCTTCGAGCCGGAGCTGACGATGAGCCGCCTGTACCCGTCGGCGGTCGAGATGCTCGAGGCGCTGGCGGGGATGGGTCTGCGCCTCGGGATGATCAGCAACGCCACGAGCCATCAGCTCGTGGTCGACATCGCGCGCCGGCACGGCATCCACCGCTATTTCGACCCGATCGTCACCTCGATGGGCTTCGGCCGTCCGAAACCTCACCCGGGCATCTTCCGGTATGTGCTGGAGGATTGGGGCATTGCGCCCGGGGCGGCGGTGATGATCGGCGACACCCTGGGGGCGGACGTGCTCGGCGCGAACACGGTGGGGATGCGCGCGATCCTCGTCGACATCGAGCCGAATCCGGACAATCCGAGGTTCGCGACGCGGGCGCGGCCCAACGTAACGGTCACGCGCCTCGACGAGATCCCGGCGGTGATCCAGGAGTGGAACCGCGACGAGGACGGACGGCGGGGCTAGACCGTTGTGAGCGCCTGATCGAAATCGCCGATCAGGTCGTCGATATCCTCGATCCCGACTGAAATCCGGATCAGGCCGTCGCTGATGCCGGCCTCGAGCCGCACTTCGCGCGGCATGTTGACGCTCGTCGTCGAGGCCGGATGCGTCACCAGCGTGCAGATCCCGCCGAGGCTGACGGCGAGCTTCGCGACCTGCAGCGCCTCGACGCAGCGCGCGCCCGCGGCGACATCGCCCTTCACTTCGATGCTCATCATCCCGCCGAAGCCGCCGGGCATCTGCCGCGCCGCGATCTCGTGCCGCGGATGGCCGGGCAACCCCGGGTAGTGCACGCGCGCGACCTTCGGGTGCGCGGCGAGGTGGCGCGCGAGCGCGAGTGCGTTCGCGTTGTGCCGCTCGACGCGGAGTCCCAGCGTGGCGACGCCGCGGGTCAGCAGGAACGCGGCGAACGGGTCGAGCACCCCGCCGAACACGCGCAGCGTCGCCACGCACGACCGGAGCGCCTCGCGGGAGCCGGCGATCACGCCGGCCGTGACGTCGTGATGGCCGCCGAGGTACTTCGTCGCGCTGTGGCAGACGAGATCCACGCCGAGCGACAGCGGCCGCTGGTTGTACGGGGTTGCGAAGGTGTTGTCCGCAACCGTGCGCGCGCCGTGCGCCCGGGCGAGCGAGGCCACGCCGGCGATGTCGATGATGCCGAGCAGCGGGTTGTTCGGCGTCTCGATGTAGAGAAGGCGCGTATTGGGGCGCAGCCCCCGCTCGTAGGCGGACACGTCCGGGTCGTCGAGCACGGTCGCCTCGACCCCGAACCGCGGCAACACGTCCGTAAAGAGCTGAAACGACGCCTGGTACACGGCCTTCGGCGCGATCAGGTGATCGCCCCGCTTGAGCAGCCCGACGACCGCCGTCGCGATCGCCGCCATGCCCGACGACGCGGCCAGCGCGGCCTCGGCGCCCTCGAGCAGGGCGACCTTCTGCTCGAAGAGATCGGTCGTCGGGTTGCCCCAGCGCGTGTAGAGGTATCCCGGCCCCTTCTCCGCGGCGAGCCGCGCGCCGTCTTCGACGCTGTCGTACTTGAACGTCGCCGTCTGATAGATCGGCGCGACCACCGACTTGTTGGCATCCTCGATGCGCCCGCCGTGGATCGCGGTCGTGGTAAAGCCGCGCCGTTCACGCGATGCCATGGATGCGTCCTCCTTTGTCGGCCGCCGGGGGCGACGCGGACGCGACCGCGTCGAAGGCGGCATCCCGCCCCAGTGCGCCGATCACCACGCTCGATAGGATCAGCACCGCGCCGGCCGCCTGGCGCGAGCCGAGCGGCTCTCCGAGCCACGCGACGCCGAACCCGACGGCGGCTACGGGCTCGATGGCGAACAGCAGGCCGGTGCGGGTCGGCGAAACGGCGCGCTGGGCCCACGCCTGCGCGACGTACGCTCCGAGGGTCGCGGCCACGGCCATGAACGCGATCGCGGCGGCCGCCGCGACCGGCACCGTCCGGGGTGCCGCCTCCGCGGCCGCGGCCCACAGACCGGCGAGCACGGCGACCGTCGCGACCTGCGCACAGGCGAACGCGGCCGCGGGCACGTCGCGCGCGACCCGCCCGACGAGGATCGCCTGCAGCGCCAGGGCGGCGGCGCACCCCAGCACCAGCACATCGCCGGCGCCCAGCCCGCCACCCTGCCAGAGCAGCAGCCATAACCCCGCGACGGCGAGGAGCACCGCCGGACCGAGCGCGGGGCCCGGCGCGCGGCGGCGCCAGGCCAGCAGCATCAGCGGAATCATGACGACGTTCAGCCCGGTGATGAGACCCGCGTGGCTCGCGGTGGTCAGCCGCAGCCCGACCGTCTGCAGCGCGTACCCGGCAAAGAGCACCGCGCCCGCGAGCGCGCCCGCGCGCAGACCGCGCGCGCCCAGGCGTCCGCGGCCCCGCCACGCGAGCGGCGCCATCAGCAGCGCGGCCAGACCGAAGCGCAGGGCCAGGTACTGAAACGGACCGAGGTGGCGGAGCACGAGCTTGCCGAGCGGAAACGTCGCGCCCCACACGACCGCGACGCCCGCCAGCGACAGCGCGGCGGCGGCACGCAGCACCGGTGGAGACATAGGAGCGCAGTTCGGGAGGTCCAAACGTCGCTCCTCCGCGAAGCCCCCGCCATGCCCGTCGGCGCGCACGTATCGATCGCCGGCCGCGTCCACGACGCGATCCCGCGCGCCGTCGCGATCGGCTGCGAGTGTCTGCAGATCTTCGTCGGCAGCCCGCGGCAGTGGCGCCTCGTCGACTACGATCCGGCCGACGCCGCGGAGTTCCGGCGGCGCCGCGCACGCGCCGGCCTCGACCCGCTGGTTGCGCACGCGTCGTACCTCGTCAACTTCGCCACCGCCGACCCGGAGCTGTTCCGCCGGTCGGTCGACTCGCTGACCCACACCGTGCGCGGAATGGAAATGCTCGGCGGGCTGGGCGCGGTCACGCATCTCGGCAGCACGCTCGGCACGGGGTGGAACGAGTGCTGCGACCGGGTCGCGCTTGCGCTGCGCACCGTGCTCGCGCGGACCTCGAAAACGCTGGTGCTCCTCGAGGGCAGCGCCGGCGCGACGATCGGCGGCACGTTCGAGCAGCTGCGCGAGATCATCCACGCCGCGGGCGGCAGCCCGCGCCTCGGCGTCTGCCTCGACACCGCGCATCTCTTCGCGGCCGGCTGGGACATCCGTACCCCGGCGGGAGTCGCCGGGATGGTGGACGCCTTCGACCGCCGCGTGGGGCTGCCGCGGCTGCGGGTGCTGCACCTCAACGACTCCAAGAGCGCGCTCGGGTCGCGGCTCGACCGGCACGAGAATATCGGGGAAGGCCAGATCGGCCGCGGCGGATTCCGTGCGGTCTTCCGGCACCCCGCCTTGCGCGAGCTGCCCGGCCTCATCGAGACGCCGGGGTTCGACCGGCAGGGCCCGGACCGCCGCAACGTCATGATCCTGAAGACGCTCCGGGCGGCGGCGGTGCGCGCGGCGCGGCCGGCCCGTCCGGCAAGAGCCGCGTCCGCGAGGAACACCGCCGCGGCGAAGCGCCCGCTTCGGGCGGCGGGATCGGGACGCGCGCGATGAAGTGCGCAAACCACCCCGACCGCAACGCGCTCGGCTATTGTTCGAGCTGCGGGAAAGCGCTGTGCTCGGAATGCCTCGTCCGGCTCTCGACCGGCAACTTCTGCGACACGTGCGCGAACCCAGGCGCCGCGGCACGGCCGCGGCGCGCCGTACCGTGGTGGCTTATTGTCGCGGGGGCGGGGGCGCTGTTCGTGCTGGTGCGGGTCGTGGTCCACTGACCGGCCGGCCCGCGTCCGGGGCCAGCCGGATGCCGGCGAAGAGGTGCTCGAGCACGAGACGCGGGTTCACGTTCTCGCGCAGGCGCGTCTTGGCCGCTTCGATCGCCGCGGCGGCGTCGCGCACCCCGTCCGGCCGGGCGCGCTCCGCCCACGCCGCGACCTGATCGCGGCGATCGAGGTTCACGAGCAGCCCCGCGTCACGCACCGCCTGCCAGACCGCCACGTCCCGGACCCAGAGGAGCGCCGTGTCGAGCCACCGCTCGATCTCGTCCTTCTGACGCGAGACCGCTTCGGCCGCCTCGAGCCGCTTGACGGGTCCCCCGCCGGCGACGGCCCCGAGCGTCTTCACCACGTCCTGCCGGAACTCGAGCGCCGCCGCGGCCTGGGCCGACTCGCGCAGCGCGAGCCCCGGCCGCCCGCCGGCCAGCGCGCCCATGAACGGCGCCTGCTCCGCGGGCACGCCCGCCCGCTCGGTGAGCGCGGCGGCGATCTCCGCCGCCGGCACGAAGGTAAAGCGAACGATCTGCGATCGGGAGACGATCGTGGGCAGCAGCGCGGAGGCCGACTCGGAGATCAGGATGATCACGCTGTGCGCGGGCGGCTCCTCGAGCACTTTGAGGAGGCTGTTGGCCGCCTCGGCGCGCATCGCCTCGGCGTCCTCGACGACGAATACCTTCCACCGCGCCTCGTAGGGCGGGTACGCGGCGTCGTGCTTCAGGTCGCGGATCTGCTCGATTCCGACCGCGCGCCGCTCCGCCCCCGATTCCGTCCTCCCGCCCGGCGCGACGATCTTTAGGTCCGGATGCGCGCCCGCGGCCACCTTGCGGCAGGCGGCGCAGCGCCCGCACGCGTCGTCGCCGCCGGTCTCGCAGAGCAGCGCCTGGGCGAAGGCGAGCGCCGCCGCGCGCCGGCCGACGCCCTCCGGGCCGACGAACAGATACGCGTGTCCGACGCATCCGCTCCGAAGCGCGCCCTGGAGCACCGCGCGGGCGTCGCGCTGGCCGATCAGGTCGCGAAAGAACATGCGGGGCGGGCCGGGCGGTGGAGCGCGGCCTACACCTTCACCATACGCTCGACGTCGAGCACGAAGACGATCGCGCCGCCGACCTGCACTTTGACCGGGTACGAGATGTACGAGTCGACGGGCTCGACGACCGGCGGCAGCGGGCTCACGAGCTGCTCGCGGACGTGGCAGTACTTCTGGATCACGGCCATCACGTCTTCGACGCGGTGCTCCTCGACGCCGATCAGGATCGTCGCGTTGCCCTCGCGGAGGAACCCGCCCGTGCTGGCCAGCATCGTCGCCTGGAACTCGGCGGCGACGAGGCCTTCCATGAGCCGGCGCTGGTCCTTTTCCTGCACGATCGCCAGGATCAGCTTCACGACGCGCCTCCCGCACGGGCCCGCTCTCGGAGCACACCGTCGACCGCCGCCGCGATCTCCCGCTGCACGTCCGCGACGGGCCGGCGAGCGTCGAGCACCCGGATGCGTTGCGGGTCAATTCTGGCAAGCGTGAGAAACCCCTCCCGGACCCGCGCGTGAAACGCGAGCGTCTCGCGCTCCAGGCGGTCCCCGCCCTCCCAGCGGGCGGCCCGTGCGCCCTCCGGCCGCGTGCGGGCGGTGGCGGCGCGGGCCCGCCGCAGGCCCGTCTCCGGGTCCAGGTCGAGGAGGAGGGTCAGGTCCGGCCGCAGCCCGCCGGTCGCCGCGTCGTTGACGGCACGGACGACGTCGACGCCCAGACCGCGGGCCACCCCCTGGTAGGCGAGCGACGCGTCGACGTACCGCTCGCAGACGACGACCCGCCCCCGCGCCAGCGCGGGCGCGATGACCTCGGCGACGAGCTGCGCCCGCGAGGCGGCAAAGAGCAGCATTTCCGTCCGGGGGGTCAGTTCGGCGTGGCGGGGGTCGATCAGGAGCGCGCGGATCTGCTCGCCGATCGCGGTCCCCCCGGGCTCGCGCACCGGCACGACGTCGCGGCCCGCCGCGACCAAATATTCCACGAGGAGGGCCGCCTGCGTGGTCTTGCCGGCGCCGTCGGGCCCCTCGAGCGTGATGAACACGCCGCGAGGGGCCGCCCGCTCGCTATTGGGGATAGATCACCACGCGGCGGAACGGGTCGGTCCCCTTGCTCTCCGACGCGAGACCGTACCGCTGGATCAGCTGATGCTGCAGCCGGCGGAGGTAGGAGTTCTGCGGGCCCAGTTCCACCGGCTGGGCCGCGGCCATCACTTCCGAAATCGCCTCTTCGGCCTCCCGCATCGCCTGCTCTTCCGGGCTCATGCGGTCCTGCACGCCGAAGATCTCGCGCAGCACGCCCTCGATTTGCGACAGCGTGTTGCTCTTGATGATGTGCGTCGGGAGACCCCGGGTCCCGGCCTCGCGCAGGCGCTTCGGCTGCCGCCGCTCCTGCGACTTGAGCGTCAGCAGCACGTCGGCGTCGTGCAGCGCCTCGGCGATCATCGCCGGCACCCGCAGCTCGCGGATCGCCCGTTCGAGCCGGTTGCGGCTGACCGCGTAGGGGTAGATGCGCACGACCTTTTGGGGCGGCGCGACCGGCGCGTGATGCCCGTTCTGGCCGTTGCCGTTTGCGGCCGCGGCGGCTTCCGCCGCCATCTCGCCGCTCGTGATCCGCACCTCGCCCTCCGCGGTCCGCGTGCGGATCTCCGGCCGCGGCAAGGCACCCCGCAGGAACCGGTCCACGACGTGCGCCACGTCGTGGTGCACGGCGAGCCGGTCTTTGTCCTGGATCTCGATCACCACATCGAACGTCGGCGGCGCCTTGCGCTCGAGCACGGTCTTCTGGGTCCCGCGGCGCCGCGCTTCCTCGTCGCCGAGCGTCACGGCCTGAATCCCACCGACGAGATCCGACAGGGTCGGGTTCTGGAGCAGATTGTCGAGTGTGTTCCCGTGCGCGGTCGCGATCAGCTGCACCCCGCGCTCGGCGATCGTCCGCGCGGCCTGTGCCTCCGCCTCGGTGCCGATCTCGTCGATGACGATGACCTCGGGCATGTGGTTCTCGACGGCCTCGATCATCACCGCGTGCTGCAGTTCAGGGTACGGCACCTGCATGCGCCGCGCCCGGCCGATGCCGCGATGCGGGATGTCGCCGTCGCCGGCGATCTCGTTGCTGGTGTCGACGACCACGACGCGCTTGTCCGCCTCGTCGGAGAGCACGCGCGCGGCCTCGCGCAGCAGCGTCGTCTTGCCGACGCCGGGGCGTCCGACCAGCAGCACGCTCTGCCCGGCCTCGATCACGTCGCGCACGATGTCGACGGTGCCGAAGACCGCGCGGCCGACGCGCAGCGTAAGACCGATCACGTCGCCGGCGCGGTTGCGGATCGCGGAGATGCGGTGGAGGGTGCGCTCGATGCCGGCGCGGTTGTCCTTGCCGAAGGCGCCGACGCGGCTGGCGACGTGGTGGAGGTCTTCACGGGAGACGAATCCGTCCGAGATCCGAACCACTCGCGTCGGGAAGCGAGCCTCGGGCTCGCGGCCCAGATCCAGCACGATCTCCAGCAGCGTATCGAGATCGCCCTGCATTTCGATCTGCCGGCGGATCTCCGGCGGCAGGATTTCGAGCAACAGATCCAGGTTATCGGTAATCCGAATCTGGTGGCTTGCCACCACCATCTGTCACCTCACCAGTTCGTCTTCGATGCCCCGGCGGCGTCGAGGTGCTACGATTGCCGGCCGGGAAACGGGCCGGCGGGGCCTCGGAAAAGACAAGGAGGAGAACCACGCGGGTTCTCCTCCCGTCGAGTCCACCGATATCGGCGAAACATCGCTATCATCATTATAGGTTTCCCCGCCCTGCCCTGCAACGATTTTCCACCCGCCGGCTATTCCACCTCTAAGATCAGGCACTTGAGGTACCGCGTCTCCGGCACCCCGAGCGAAACCGGGTGGTCGCGTGCCTGGGCGCGGCGCTCCACAAGCCGGACCCACCGCCCGGCGTCCCGCGCGGCGTCCTGTACGACGGCCTCCAGCGCCGCCTCGTCGACGTGATACGAACACGAGCACGTCACCAGCCACCCGCCGGGGCGCAGAATCTTGAGCGCCCGAAGATTGATCTCTTTGTACCCGGCGAGGCCGCGCTCGAGCGCCGCGCGCGTCTTCACAAACGCCGGCGGGTCGAGGATGACCGCGTCGAACCGCGCCCGCCCGCGGTCCAGGCGGCGGAGCTCGTCGAAGGCGTTCGCGGTCACCGCCCGGCACCGGGCTCCCACCCCGTTCAACGCCGCGTGCCGGGCGATCGCGGCGGCGGCCGGGTCGGAAATCTCGACCGCGGTGACCTCCGCGCCGCGGCGGGCCGCGTGCACCGCCCACGCGCCGGTATAGGCGAAGACGTCCAGCACCTCGCCGCGCACAAGCCCCGCCGCGTAGACGCGATTCTCGCGCTGGTCGAGGAAGAACCCGGTCTTCTGGCCCCCGGCGATGTCGACCACGAACGTCGCCCCGGCCTCCTCGATCACGACGTCGATCGGCCCGCCGGTGGCGGTCATGCCGCCCGGCGCCCCCCGGGACGGCGCGCCGGCGAGCCAGCCCCGCTCGCGCGGCAACCCCTCCAGCCGCCGCACCGCGGGATCGTTGCGGGCGTAGACCGACGCGGCGCCGGTGACCTCCAGCAACAGCCGCGCGAGCATCGTCTTTCGGCGGTCCATGCCGGCCGTGAGCGTCTGCACGACGAGCGTGCCCGCGTAGCGGTCGACGACCAGCCCGGGCAGCAGATCGCTTTCGCCGAACACGAGCCGGTAGGCGGCGGTGTCCACGACCACGTCGCGCCGGAACGCGGCCGCGCGCTCGAGCCGCTCCCGAAAGAACGCCTCGTCGAGGTCGCGGTCGTCGGCGGTCAGCAGGCGGACGGTGATCAGCGAGCGGGTGTTGATGAAGCCGGCGCCGAGGTGGCGGCCGCCGGCGTCGTGGACGGTAACCGCGTCGCCGTCCCGGGGGTCGCCGAGCACGCGGGCGATCTCGCCCCGGTAGACCCAGAGGTGGCCGGCGCGCAGCCGCGCCTCGCGCCCGGGCCGGAGCACCACGGTCGGGCGCGTCTGCGGACGGATCGAGGTCCTGTCTCGGCCGCCTTCGCGGGGTTCCTTAGAAGAGGCTGGTCTGCGCCGGCTGCGCCGCTGCCGCGGCGCGGCGTTCGTCGTCCGCCGCTCCTCCGAAAACGTTGATCTCGCCGAAGAGGCCGTCGTACCCGGGGCGGATCTCGACCCGCCCCTCGCGCACGCGCCGCACGCCGTCGACGACGCGCGGCCGGGTGTGCCGCGCCAGCTCGCCGAGCGGCACGTCCAGCAGCACGTTGAACTCGCCGCCGAGTGAGCGGACGATCTTGAAGTACTCCTCGCGCACGGCGCCCGTGCCGGGCTGCGACCCGAAGGCCGCGGCGATGATCTCCTCGAGGGGAATCAGGTTCCGGAAGGGCATGCGTCCTTCGGCGCCGCCGCCCTCCGGCCGGTCCGCGAGCGCGTCCACGCGCGACATCACGCCGACCGTGACGGGCCGGCCGCAGCCGGGGCACCGGCCGCCCGCCGCGCGCGTCTCGGCCGGGGACAGCCGCTGCCCGCACGCCCGGTGGCCGTCGAAGTGGTACTTGCCCTCCTCGGGAAAGAACTCGATCGTGAACAGAAACCGCGTCCGGTCCTCGCCCCGCAGCACGCGCAGCATGTCCGCGTAGTCGAGTTCGCAGTCGAGGACGTTCGCCTCGCGTCCGAGCTTGGCGGGCGAGTGCGCGTCCGAGTTGCTGACCAGCATCACGCCGTCGAGCTGGGAGAGCCGCCAGTTCATCGGCGGGTCGCTGCTGAGCCCCGTTTCGACGGCCTTGATGTGGCGCGCCTGGTCCCCGAAGCACTCCGACAGCGCGTCGAACCCCGAGTTGCTGCCGTAGAGCGAGAACCACGGGGTCCAGACGTGGGCCGGAATAACCATGCAGTCCGGCGAGATCTCCATCACGTACTCGACCAGCTTGTTGCTCGGGAGCGACAGCGTCGGCCGGCCGTCCGCCATCAGGCTGCCGAACCGGGCCAGAACGGCGTTGATCTTGTCCACGACCTCGAAGCTCGGGGCGAGGATGACGATGTGGATCTTCCGCAACCGTCCCGCCTGCGGATAGATGTTGCTGACCTCGACGGTCAGCATGAAGTGCTGCTCGCCGTACGTGAAGAGGCCGCGGCCGTTGGGCTTGAGCTTCGCCTTGAGCTCGCGCAGCCACACCGGGTGCGTGAAGTCGCCCGTGCCGACGACGGTGATGCCCTTGAACCCGCACCACCGGGCCAGATTCTCGACGTCCATGTCCCGGCTGGTGGCGCGGCTGAATTTCGAGTGGAGGTGCAGGTCGGCGATGACTCTTTGAGACCCCTGCATGTGAGATGGTTGCACGCGGTGGAGATCTTCTCCTCTACATCTGCACGAGCATGCCGTGCACGAGCGCCTGCCCGACGACCGGCAGCAGCGCCGGGCGCCTGAGCGCCGCGGCCGCGAGCGAGCGCAGCAGCGGCACAAAGATCCGCGATTGATACTGCGTGTCGCCGTCGGCCTCCACGCTCGCCCGCACGGCGGGGCTCGCGTGAATGAAGCGCATCACGAGGTCGAGCTCCCGATCCGCGACCCGGTTGATCACGCGGCGGCCCAGGGCCGTGAAGGCCACCTCGCGGCCGAACGCCCTCCGCCACGCGCGGTCGTAGGCCGCGGCCGCGCCTCGGTCGCCCGCCGCGTACCGCGCCGCCGCGGTCCCGGCGAGGCGGCCGGCGATCATCGCGAAGTAAATGCCGCCGCCCGACGTCGCCTTGACCTGGCCCGCGGCATCGCCGACCACCAGCATGCCGCCGCGCGACGCGGGCGCGCGGCCGGTCAGCATCGGGATCCGGCCGGCCACCTTGCGTACCACCGACGCGCCGGCGGCCCGCAGGCGCAGCGCCGGGTGCGTGGCCAGCAGCCGCTCGAGAAAGTGCACCGGCGCGTACCGGGTCTCCCGCGGATCCACCGCGAGGCCGACCCGCGCGCGATCCCGGCCCACCGGCAGCAGCCACGCGAAGAATCCCGGGGCGATCTCGCGCCCGAAGAACATCTCGGGCGTGTCCGCTTCCAGACCGCCGACGCCGCGCATCTCGTACTGCAGGCCGTTCGCGTACGTTCGCACCAGGCGCAGCCCGAGCGCGGCCGGCAGCCGGGGAGAGGCGCCCTCGGCGTCGATCACGGTGCGCGCCTCCACCTGAAACGCGCCGGACCGCCCCGCGAACGAGCCGGCAACGCGCAGCCGGCCGTCGTGTTCGGAGGCCTCCGTTACCCGCACGCCGGTGACGACCTCCGCGCCGGCCCGCGCCGCGCGCGCGACCAGCCACTGATCAAACGCGATGCGGTCGACGACGTACGAATCGGCGGACGCGCGCCGGACGCGCACGGCGACTCCGCCCGGCGAGTGGAAGACGGCGGCGCTCAGCGCGTTCACGGCCAGCGTCCGGGGCAGGTCGAACTCGCGAAATGCGTGCAGCGAGAGTTTGCCGGTGCAGTGCGTGGGAATGCCGACGGTGTGGTGCTCCTCCACCAGCAGCGTCCGGAGACCCTGACCCGCCGCGGCCCGGGCCGCTTCGGCTCCCCCGGGCCCGCCGCCCACGACGACGACGTCATAGCCCGCCACGGGGCAACCGGGTTCGATAGAACACGAGGGCATTTCCTGCCCTTACGCTTACGTTAGAATGAGCGCATGGTGTACTCCGGCCGGGCGGGTGTTCTCGCGCGATTCACTGCGCCGGCGGCCTGCCTGTTCCTCGCGCTGACCCTCGCCGGCGCGGCTGGGCCGATGCGGCCCGCACAGGCCGCCGCCGTTACCCCCGAAAGCGTCCAACGCGAGCGGCTGTCCTTCCGGGGCGCCGAGGAGCCGCACACTCCGGCCGCCCTCAACCGCGTGGACGCCTACCGCTATGCGGCGGATCTGACGGCCAACCTGAACGGCCGGCCCGACACCGTGCTCGTCCTGATCCCGGGCCTCAATTCCGGACCCAACACGCTCGACCTGTTGGCCCGCGCCCTCGTCAGCCGCGACCCCACCCTCGAAGTATGGATCGCGGAACCGCGGTCCGGCATCCTGCAGGACCGCCGGGGCGTCATCGCGGCGCTCGCCGCCCGCAACCCGGATTTCGCGCTCGGCTACTACTACGGCGACCTCGCGATCGACGGACAGAGGTTCAAGGCGCTGGATCCGAAAACGGTGCCGTCGGCGGCGTACTGGGGCCTCGACCTGCACCTGCGCGACGTGCGCGTCGTGGTGACGGAGGTACGCAAGCGGTTCCCGTACGCGCGGCTGTTCCTCGGCGGCCACTCCCTTGGGGCGATGTACGCGGCGCTGTACGCCGGCTACGACTTCGGGCGCGTCCCGGGCCCGCAGCCGGTGGCGATAATCGGGGACAAGATCGCGCCCTCGCCGCAGGCCGGCTACAAGGACATCGACGGCCTCGTCCTGATCGACGGCATCCCGCTCCACCTGCCCGTCTCGTTTCAGCCGTTGCAGTACCTCGACGGCCTCGCGATCCCGCTCGTCGGGCGGGTCCCGGGCATCAACGCGCTGCTCGCCCAGGACCCCAACAAGCGGGTGAGCCCCTTTACCGACACCTCGAGCATCGCGCGGACACAGGACAGCATCCTCTTCGACACCCTCGCGGTGTACGCGTACCTGCGCCCGGACGCGCCGAGCACGATCCCGGGCTACCCGCGCAACGGCCTGTCGATCACGAACGAGGCGCTGCTCGCCGCGATCCTGTCCGACCAAATGGAGCCGGACATGTTCATTCGGGCCTCGATCGGCAGCCCGCTCGGCGTCTTCGACCGGATGCCCGATCCCGCCAACATCTCACCAAACGGACTTCTCAAGCTCTCGACCGGACGGCCGGTCCCGGGCGAGCGTCTGATCAAGTGGATCCCCTACGACCGCAGCACGCCGCGCGGTCTCGTCGACCTGCGCGCGCTGGAGGCGGCGATCTTGAGACCGGACGGCGACTTCACCGAGTGGTATATGCCGTGGCGGCTCGTGCTCGACCTCGGCCTCTCGCTGAACCTCGACACGAGCGGCGACTTCGCGCGCCGGTACGTCAGCCTGACGCAGGTGCAGTACGTGAACGTGCCGATTCTGCTGCTCGGCGCGGGGCGCGGCCTCATCCGGTCGCCGGGCCTGGCGAACTTCTACCTGAACCACATCGCCACGCCCCGCGGCCGCGTGCGCATCAAGGTCTTCCCGCAGTACTCGCATCTCGATATCGAGGACGCGGTCGACAACCTGGCGGTCGGCGAGATCTCGGACTGGCTGCCGGGGGCGGCGCGCCGGACGGGCGAATGAGACGCGGAACTTTCGCCTGTGCCGCCGCGTTGTTCGCGACATGAGGCTGCGCCGCATCCTCGCCGCGCTCGCCGCGCTCGCCGCCGCGGCGGGCGCGGTCTTGCCCGCGCGTCCCGCCGGCGCCGAGGACTGCACGGTGCCGGCGTTCCGGTACCGGCACGGGGTCGTCTCGTTCACGGAGCACGGCACGACGGCCGGCGTGCGCGTCGAGATCGCCGACACCGAGGAAGCGCGCGAGGTCGGCCTGATGTGCCGCCGCGCCCTCGATCCCGACGCCGGCATGCTGTTCATCTTCGCGGACCTGACGCGCGCGCCGTTCTGGATGAAGAACACGCTCATCCCGCTCTCGATCGCGTTTCTCGACAATCGCTGGCACGTGGTCGGCCTCGACGACATGCGCGTTGCGCCCAACCCCGCGGACCCGCCGCTCAGCGACCTGTGGGCGCCCAACAAGGCCTACCGCTACGCGCTCGAAGTGAACCAGGGGTTCTTCAAGGCGCACGGCCTCGACGACCGGGCCGTGGTGCGATTCACCCCCACCGAACCGCCTAAGCCGTAACCCGGCCTCGAAAGCCCGAAAAGCCGCGCCGGACGGCGTAAAATCGCGGATTTTCGACGTTTTTGGTCCAAAATTGCTTGAAGCGGCCCGGCTCCATTGTTATGATGAAATGCGCCGCGCACGTTTCGTTCGGGAGGCCTGAATGAGCGAATCCGCCATTACCCTGCCATCCTTCGGCGGCCTCGAGTCACTGCTGCTGTGGCTGGTCCTTGCCGCCGCGGCCGCCGCCCTCCTGTATGGATGGTGGCTCGTGGCGAGGGTCCTCCGCCGCAGCCCGGGACCGGCGTCGATGCAGAATGTCGCCGCCGCGATCCAAGAAGGCGCGCGCGCGTACCTGACGCGGCAGTTCCGGACGATGGCGCTGTTCATCGTGGCCATCACGATCGTCCTCTACATCCTGTACCGTCCGATCTACACCAATCCCGCCCTCTCCATCGGCATCGCGCTCGCGTTCTTGATGGGCTGCCTCGCGAGCTACGGCGCCGGGTCCGTCGGCATGCAGCTCGCGGTCCGCGGCAACGTCCGGACCGCGCACGCCGCGACGCGAGGTTTCCGCGAGGCGCTCGAGACGGCGTTCCAGGCCGGCACCGTCTCGGGGATGTTCACCGTCGGGCTCGGCCTGCTCGGCGCAACGATCATCTTCGTCATTTTCCGCGGGGACGCTACGCGCGTGCTGATCGGTTTCGGGTTCGGCGGGTCGCTGGTCGCGTCGTTCATGCGGATCGGCGGCGGCATCTACACGAAGGCGGCGGACGTCGGCGCCGACCTCGTCGGCAAGGTCGAAGCCGGCATCCCGGAGGACGACCCGCGCAACCCCGCGACCATCGCCGACAACGTCGGCGACAACGTCGGCGACTGCGCCGGCATGGCCGCGGACGTCTTTGAATCGTACGAGGTCACGCTTGTCGCCGCGATCATCCTCGGCGCCGGAACGCTGCTCGACCCGCACTTCCGCGCAACCTACGGCGCGGCGGCCGGCGGCTTCGCGCTCAAGCTGATCCTCTTCCCGCTGCTCGTCCAGGCGATGGGCGTCTTCGCCTCGATCATCGGCACCTGGGCCGTGCGCGCCCGCGAGACCGAGGCCGACCCGATGCGTCCGATCACGCGCGGCTTCTGGGTCGCCAGCGCGGCGTCGGTGATCGGCTTCGCCGCGGTCAACGCCTTCTATCTCACGGACCCGCGGACCGGCGCGCCCGACTGGCGTTTCACGTTCGCGACGCTCACCGGCCTCGTGCTCGCCGGCGTGATCCGCTGGCTGACCGATCAGTACACCGGCGCGAACCGCCATCCGGTCGGCGAGATGGCCTACGCCACCAAAACCGGCCCGGCCACGCTCATTCTGTCGGGCCTCGGCTTCGGCCTCGAGTCGTCGGTATGGGCGATCCTCGCGATCAGCGCAACGATCCTCGCGTCGTTCACGATCTTCCAGGGGGACGTCGCGCTCGCGGGCTACGGCATCGCGCTGGCCGGGCTCGGGCTGCTGTCGGTCACCGGCTACATCCTGGCGATGGACACGTTCGGCCCGATCGTCGACAACGCGAACGGCATTTTCGAGATGTCCCGCGTGGGCGGCGAGGAGCCGGGCCGCATCATCGCCCACCTCGACCAGGCCGGGAACACCACGAAGGCGCTCACCAAAGGCTTCGCGATCGCAACCGCGGTGATCGCCGCGACCGCGTTGTTCCGGTCGTTCGTCGACCAGGCGCAGCTGCTGCCGTCGGCGGGGGCGGTCGGCGCGGTGCTCGCGCGGGGCGGCGAGGCGATGACGGCGGCGCTCGAGCGCGTCGGCATCCAGGTCAACCTGCCCTTGGTCTTCATCGGCATGCTGATCGGCGGCGCCGTCCCGTTCCTCGTCTCCGCGTTCCTCATCCGCGCCGTCGGCCGGTCGGCGTTCGACGTGGTGGAAGAAGTCCGCCGGCAGTTCCGGACGATCCCCGGCATCATGCAGGGCACCGGCCGGCCGGACTACCAGCGCTGCGTCGATATCGTGACCCAAGCCGCGCAGCGCGAGCTGCTGTCTCCCGCCGTGGTGGCGATCTGCGCGCCGATCATGGTCGGGTTCGCGCTCGGCGCGGCGCCGCTGGGCGCCTTCCTCGCCGGGGCGATCCTCACCGGTCAGTTGATGGCGGTCTTCATGGCCAACACCGGCGGCGCCTGGGACAACGCCAAGAAGAAGATCGAGGACGGTTTCCTCGGCGGCAAGGGTACCGAGTACCACAAGGCCGGCGTCATCGGCGACACCGTCGGCGACCCGCTCAAAGACACCGCGGGCCCGGCCCTCAACCCGCTGATCAAAGTCATGAACCTCGTCAGCATCCTGGTCGCGCCCGTCGTGATCCTGCCGATCGGCTGGGGGGTGCGGGCGGCGGTCGTCGTCCTCACGCTGGCCTTGATGGCGTGGGCGGTCGCGATCAACCGGCGCAGCTCCGTTTCGCCGGCAGACATGGCCGCGGCGGAGCGGGGCGTGGCCGAGACGCCGGTCGTCTCGGCGAGGCCGCGACCGCGTTGACGGCGCAGCGCGTGGCGGCCGACGCCGAGGCGCAGCTCGCGCGCAAGGCCGAGGAGCTCTCCGCGCTGCGCGAGATCAGCCGCGCGATCGGCGCGGCGGTCGACCTCGACACCACCCTCACGCTGATTACGCGCAAGACCGCCGAGGTGATGCGGGTCGACAGCTGCTCGATCTACCTGCTCGACGCGTCCGGCGAGTACCTGGTCCTCAGGGCGACGACCGGGCTGGCGGCGGAAGCGGTGGGCCGCGCGCGCCTCCGGTACGGCGAGGGCCTCACCGGTTGGGCCGCCGAGCACGGCGAGGCGGTCGCCTCCAGCAACGCCACCGCGGACCCCCGCTTCAAGTACCTGCCGGAGACGCACGAAACGCTGTTCCAGTCGCTGCTGGCTCTGCCCCTGACGGTGACCGGGCGGGTGCTCGGCGCGGTCAACGTCCAGACGACGGGCGTCCACGCCTGGGCGGACGACGAAGTGGAGCTGCTCAGCATCATCGCCGACCTCGCCGGCGGCGCGCTGGAGAAGGCACGGCTCCACGACAGCATGCGGCGCCAGATTCTCGAGCTGCGCACCCTCGCCGAGGTGAGCGAAACGCTCACCTCGCCTCTCTACCTCGAACAGATCTTCCGGCTGCTGGTGGAAATGGCGGCGCGGGTGTTCGACGCGTCGCTGTGCACGCTGATGCTCGCGGACGGCAACGGGCTGGCCCTCGCCGCCGCCCATCCGACGGAACCCGAGGCGGCGCCGGGTCCGCGGGTCACGCTCCGGCTCGGCGAAGGCCTGCCCGGACGCGCCGCGCAGTCCGGCGAGCCGCTCAGCAGCGAGGACGCCGCCGGCGACCGGCGCGTCGCGCCGGGGGAGATGCTCGGCCGCGGCCCGGCACGCTCGGCGCTCGCGGTCCCGCTCCGGGTTCGGGACCGCACGCTCGGCGTGGTGACGGTCTACCTCGGCCGGCCGCACGTGTTTACGCCGCCGGAGACCACGATGCTCCAGACGCTGGCCAACCAGACCGCGCTCGCGATCGAGAACGCCGGCCTCGTCGTCAAGTCCGCGATGGTGCGCGAGATGCACCACCGGGTCAAGAACAACCTCCAGATGATCGCCATGCTGCTGCGCCTGCAGATGCGGGACGGGCGCGAAGTGTCCGGCCGCGAGGTGCTGACCGAGACGATCAACCGGATCCTCAGCATCGCCGCGGTGCACGAGATCCTGGCCGCCGAAGGGCTCGGGACCGTGAGCGTCCGCGAGATGCTCGACCGGGTCGTGCACACGGTGACGCAGACGATGGCGCCGCCGGGCTTCCGCTTCGACGCGCGCGTCAGCGGCGACGACGTGCATCTCCCGACGCAGCAGGCCACGTCCCTCGCGCTCGTCGTGAACGAGTTGCTGCAGAACGCGATGGAGCACGCCTTCCCCGGACGCGCGGCCGGCCAGGTCGTGATCGTGCTGATGCTCGGGCCGGAGGCGCTGCGCGTCGAGGTGCGCGACGACGGGGTCGGGCTGCCCGACGGGTTCGCGCTCGAGCGGTCGAGCGACCTCGGGCTGGAGATCGTGCGCACGCTGGTGCAGGACGATCTGAAGGGGCGCATCTGGTTCACGAACGCCGGCGGCGCGCGCGTCGTCATCACGATGCCCCGCCCGGCGGCGGCGTAGGATGCCGGACGCGCTGAAGATCCTGATCGCCGACGATGAGCCCGTGATTCGCATGGGCCTCAAGGCCATGCTGGAGGAGCACGGGTACAAGGTCGTCGCGGAGGCGCCGGACGGCGAAGAGGCCGTCGCGCTGGCGCACAAGACGTCGCCCGACCTGATCTTCATGGACATCAAGATGCCGGGGCTCGACGGCATCTCCGCGGCCGCGACGATTATGTCGCGCTCGCCGCGGCCGATCATCCTGCTCACCGCGTGGAGCGAGCGCGACCTCGTCCAGCGCGCGCAGGAGGCCGGCGTGCTCGCGTACCTCGTCAAGCCGGTGCGGGAGGCCGAGCTGGTGCCGGCGATCGAGATCGCGATGGCCCGCTTCGCCGAGCTGCGGACGCTGCAGGCGGAGGTCGGCAACCTCAAGGACACCCTGGAGACCCGCAAGCTCGTGGAGCGCGCCAAGGGCATCCTGATGTCGCGGGAAGGCATCGACGAACAGGAGGCCTTCCAGCGCATCCAACGCCAGAGCCGCAACACCCGGACGCCGATGCGGGAGATCGCGCGCGCGATCCTGGTCTCCGACGAGCTGCGGCGCACGGTGCCCTCGCAGCCCGCGACCCGCATCGTCATCCGCACGCCCGCCGACCTCCTGCGGGTCCTGTCCGGCATCCGGATCGTGCCGGGCGGCTCGGCCGAGACCGATATCATGGGCTCCGGACTCGAGCCGCTCGGGTACCTGCGCCTGGGGCCGGGAGCGGAAGTGACCGTCGAAGGGTACGTCACCGGCCGGACGGCCGAAGGCGCGTACGGGCTCGGCATCATATTCGGTCTCGCGCCGTCGCCGGGCGAGCGTGAGGGCATCGTCGCGGCCGTCATCCAGAACGCCGTGCGGCCGGGCGCGCTCGAGGCGGGCGGAACGGCGCACAGCGCCTACGCGCAACTGCTCGACGAGATCATCACGACCCAGCAGCGCGTCACCGTCAGCGGTTTTCTCCGCATTCTGCCCGACCACGCGTCGGCGGACCATCCCGACCTGCCGCACCTCTTGGAAATCCACCCGGTGCGCAGCGTGACGACGGAGCGAGGGCTCGTCTTCCCGCCGATCGCCCTGGACGCGCCCGGCGGCGAGGAGTGGACGCAGATCGAGACGGTCCACCCGATGCCGTTCCCGGACTTCCAGTCGCCGACGCGCCTCGCGATCACCGGCGCGGCGCTGACGTTCCGGCACGCGCCCGCCGAGGAGACCGCCTACGTCTACATGACGGGACGCTTCTACGGCGGGCGCAGCCAGTTCGTCGAGGGCCGTCCGTTCTTGTTCGCCTTCGGCGACGCGCCCGGGCGTACTCGAGTCACCGCGGTCGCCGTCCCCGACACGCCGGCCTACGATATGGTGCGCCGGTGGCTGTCGGCCCCGCCGACCGGACCGATGACGCTCGTCGGACAGCGCACGCTGCAGATTCCGGCGCTGTTTGCGCCGGGGGGCGGGCGCATCGACGTCGTGCTCTGCCCCGTCTTCCGGATCCTGCCGGGAACCGTGAAAGGGGCCGGGGTGCCCGCGCCGACGGCGCGGTTCGAGTTGGTGCCGGTGGGCGGCGTGCCGCCCGCGCCGGCGGCGCGCACGGTCGCCGCAAAGGGCCGCCGCGCCGAGTCGCGGCGCAAGAAGGCGCGGGCGAAGGCGGCAAAGCCATCCCGGAATCCCGCCAAGCGCTCTTCGGGCCGCGCTCGCAAGAAAGCGGCGACACGCCGCGCCCCCGCGCGGGCGCGCGCCCCCGGCCGCCGCACCGCCCGCCGCCGGTAAGGTCACCGTGGACCGCGGCGCCGCGATGCAATCAACGCCCGGGGCACCCCCGGCCGTCCGCCGCGAAGCGTGGATCGCCGCGCCTCCCGACGTCGTCTTCGCATTCCTGACCGACCCCCTAAGGCGAATCCGCTGGGCCGGCGCGCAGACCGAAAGCGACCCCCGTCCGGGGGGCGCGCACCGCACCGTGATCAACGCGGGCCACGTCGTGAGCGGCGCGTACGTCGAGGTGCTCCCCAACCGCAGGGTGGTCTGCACGTGGGGCTGGGTCGACAGCCCGCGAATCCCGCCCGGGTCCAGCGCCGTCGAATTCGACCTGGCCGCCCAAGACGGCGGGACGCTGCTGTCGGTGGCCCACGCGGGGCTGCCCGACGCCGCGCGCGAAGGCCACGCCGAGGTCTGGGATCACTACCTGCCGCGGCTCGCGACGGCGGCCGCCGGGCGCGATCCGGGTCCGGATCCCTGGGGTGCGGACGCGACAGATTCGTGACACACTGGAGGGAGACTCAACGCAGCCTCCGCTCGACAGATCCGCCCAAATCGTTTTCAACAGGAGCGTGATGTAGATGGCTCAGCGCCGCTCTCGACCGGCACGAAGGACACCCAAGCGGGCGACAGGCACCCGATCGCGCACCCGGGCCTCGCGGCGCCCGCCGAAGGGACGCCGCGGCGCCGCGGGCCATCCGGTGGTGCACTGGGAGATCAACGCCCAGGACCCGAAGGCGCTGCACGCGTTCTACGGGGATCTCTTCGGCTGGAAGATCAACGCGGACAACCCGATGGGCTACGGACTCGTCACGGCCGGCGGAGACGGGATCAACGGCGGGATCGGTCCCGCCCAGGGCGGCCCGTCGCACGTGACCTTCTACGTGCGGGTCGCCGACCTCGACGCCACGCTGCGGAAAGCGGGGCAGTTGGGCGCCAGCACGGTCGTGCCGCCGACGGAGATTCCCAACATGGTCACGTTCGCCGTGTTCACGGATCCGGAGGGCAACCGCATCGGGATCATCAAGTGACCGCCGTCGACAAGATCGCTACGCTGCGCGCGCTGCTGGCAAGCCGAGGTTGATCGGGTAGGCCGAACGACAGGAAACGGCCAAAAATCTCGGTAGAGATGACGTTGACGGCGCTCTGCCCCCGTGGTATATCTTGAGGCGGTACCAAGAGGTACCGCGGGCCGGGACGCCCTCTGGGATTTCCAGAGGGCGTCTTTGTTTTTGGGCGGCACCGCATCCTCCCGGGAGGTGAGGCATGGCGGGCAAGGAGATGACGGCGCAGGACGTCGTCGCGTACATCAAGGATCGCGGGGTCAAGATGGTCGACTTCAAGTTCGTCGACGTGCCCGGCACGTGGCAGCACGCCACGATCCCCGCGAGCCAGGTGGACGAGAAGACGTTCAAACGCGGCATCGGGTTCGACGGCAGCAGCATCCGCGGCTTCCAGGCGATTGAAGAGAGCGACATGCTCCTCATGCCCGACGCGGCGACCGCCCGGCCCGATCCCTTCGCCGAGATCCCGACGCTGTCGGTGATCTGCAACATCTTCGACCCGATCAACGGCAAGCCGTACACGCGTGACCCGCGCTACGTCGCCCAGAAGGCCGAGGACTACCTCAAGGCGTCCGGCGTCGGCGACGTGAGCTACTGGGGGCCCGAAGCGGAGTTCTTCCTCTTCAGCAACGTCCAGTACGACGTCCACCCGTACCGCATGGGCTACAGCATCGACTCGCCGGAGGGGATTTGGAACTCCGGCCAGCCGGGCATGGCACACCGCATCCGCACGAAGGAAGGGTACTTCCCGGTTCCGCCCGCCGACACGCAGCTCGACATCCGCAGCGAGATGTCGCTCGAGATGGAGAAGTGGGGCATCGAGGTCGAGATGCAGCACCACGAGGTCGCGAGCTCCCAGGGCGAGATCGACATGAAGTACAACACGCTGACCCGGATGGCCGATAGCCTGCTCGCCTACAAGTACATCGTGAAGAACGTCGCACGCCGCCACGGCATGACCGCGACGTTCATGCCGAAGCCGCTCTTCGGCGACAACGGCACCGGCATGCACTGCCACCAGAGCATTTGGAAGGGCGGCCAGAACCTGTTCTACAGCGAGGGCGGCTACGCCGAGCTCAGCCAGGAGGCGCTCTACTACATCGGCGGCGTGCTGACCCACGTCGACGCGCTGCTCGGGCTCTGCGCGTGCACGACCAACTCCTACCGGCGCCTCGTGCCGCACTACGAGGCGCCGGTCAACATCGCGTTCAGCAAGCGCAACCGGAGCGCGGCAATCCGGATCCCGATGTACCACAGCGGTCCGGCCGGCGCGTCGGCGAAGCGCATCGAGTTCCGCTGCCCGGACGCGACCTGCAACCCGTACCTCGCGTTTTCGGCGATGCTGCTGGCGGGCCTCGACGGCGTCAAGCGGAAGATCGACCCCGTAAAGGCCGGCTTCGGTCCGCTCGACAAGAACACGTACGAACTGCCGCCGGACGAGGCCGCGAAGATCAAGAGCGTGCCCGGCTCGCTCGCCGCCGCGCTCGACGCGCTCGAGAACGACCATGAGTTCCTGCTGGAGGGCGACGTCTTCACGCGCGACCTCGTCGATACGTGGCTGGACTATAAGCGCACCAAGGAAGTGCACGAGGTCAACATCCGGCCGGTGCCGTACGAGTTCTTCCTCTACTACGACGTCTAACCGGTAGCGGCATGACCGGGCGCGGCACGAGGCCCGGGGCGCGCGCCCCGGGCCTCGGCCTTTAGCCGGCGACAAGGGCCTCGCGGCGCGGGACCGAACAGAAAGGTTTCGTCGCTTCGATCGACGATACGATCGGCGGCGTGAGAGGGGGATGATTGCATGGCGCAAGGCAGGCTGACACGGAGGGACTTCGTGTGCGGCGCGGCGGCGGCCGGCGCCGGCCTCGCGGCCGCCCCTTGGCTCGCCGGCGCGGCGGAGGGGGCGGCGGCCCCGGTCCGCGGCGGACGGCTCGTGGCGGGCGTGCAGGCCGAGATTCCGCACCTCGACCCGCACCGCTCTGCGCTCACGATTTCCTACGTGGCGCTCTCGCCGATGTACCAGGCGCTGACGGAGCTGGGCCCCAACCTCGAACTCCGTCCACGGCTCGCGACGTCGTGGCAGGTCTCGGGGGACGGACTGTCCTGGACGTTCAACCTGCGGCGCGGCGTCAAATTCCACAACGGGAAGGCGCTTACGTCGCGCGACGTACAGTTCAGCATCGAACGGATCCTCGACCCCAAGACCGGCGCCCGCGGCCGCGGCGACCTGAGCGCCATCACGTCGATCGCCACGCCGAACCCGAACACGGTCGTCTTCCGGCTGAAGTCGCCGTTCGGTTTCTTCCCGAACAAACTGGCTACGTCGTACCAGGCGATCATTCCGCAGGAAGCCGTCGACACGGGCAACAACGTCACAAAACCCATCGGCACCGGGCCCTTTCAGTTCGTGGAGTGGGTGACGAACGACCATCTGACGATGCGCCGCTTCGACGGCTACTGGGACGCCGGCAAACCGTACCTCGACGAGGTGGCGCTCAAGCCGATTCCGGACGAGACGGTGCGGCTCACGGCGCTGCAGACCGGCGACGTGCAGCTCATCGACTCGGTGCCGCAGGCGCGCCTGCAGGGGCTGTTCGCCCAACCGTCGCGCGACTACGTCGTCCGGCTCGTGCGCGGCGGCGGCGGCCAGGGCGTGATCGTGCTGAACACGCGCCACAAGCCGTTCGACAACGTGAAGATTCGCCAGGCGGTCGCCTACGGGATGAACAAGCGCGAGATGGTGGACGCGTCGTACCGCGGCTGGGGCGTCACCGACAACCAGAACTTCTCCCCGACCTCGCCGTGGTACCTCCCGGTCAAGGACCGCCCGTTCGACGTGGCGCACGCCAAGTCGCTTCTGGCCGAGGCCGGCATGCCGAACGGCTTCAAGATCACGATCTCGATCGCGAACGGCTACGGTCAACCGGCCGTGGCCCAGGTCTTCCAGGCCCAGATGCGGCGGATCGGCGTCGACGTGTCGATCGAAGTCTACGACGTACCGTCCTGGGCCAACCGCATCAACACCGGCAACTTCGATATCGACCTCACCGGCTTCTTCGCCAAGGTCGATCCGGATGACGCGTACTACCGCTACTCGCATTCCAACGGCGGCGTCTGGCAGCTGAGCGGCTACTTGAACGACTCCGAGCTCGACCGGCTGCTGGATGAGGGCCGGACGGAGGCCGACGTCGCGAAGGCCAAAACCACGTACACGCGGGTCGTCGAGATTCTCCAGGACCAGGCGTCCATGCTGATCTTCGGCAGCGGCCACTCCGCGTCCGGTTGGCGCTCGAACGTGCAGGGCTACGCGCCGCAGTTGATCGGCGCCCTGTCCTACGCCGGGGGCGGCCTGCAGGAGGCATGGCTGGCGAAGTAACGCGCCCGTGTGACCGGGGGAGCCGCGTCGCGGCTCCCCGTCACGCTGACCCGTGATCCGCTACCTGCGGGGCCGCCTGCTCGCCCTCGCCCTGGTCCTCGCCTTGATGTCCGTGATCGTCTTTTCGTTCGTCCATCTCATCCCGGGCGATCCGGTCGTCGCGATCCTCGGCACGGAGGTAGACCAGACGACGCAGCGGAGCCTGCGCCACGCCATGGGCCTCGACCGCCCGCTGCTCGAGCAGTACGCGGGGTGGGTCGGCGGGGCCCTGCGCGGCAACCTCGGCGAGTCGGTGCGAACGCACCAGCCGGTGTCGGTTATTCTGGGCCAGAAGCTGCCGGTCACGCTCGAACTCACCGCGGCGGCGATCATCGTCGGGCTCTGCATCGCGCTGCCGGCGGGCGTTCTGGCCGCCGTCCGCCGCAACTCGGCCCTCGACCTTGGCGCCATGGCGATCGCCCTCGGCGGCGTGTCGATTCCGTCGTTCTGGCTCGGCGTGATGCTGATCTTGCTGTTCTCGCTGCACTGGCGCGTCTTCCCGTCGATCGGGTACGTGCCGGTCGGCCGCGACCCCGGCGACGCGCTGCGGCACATGGTGCTGCCCGCGGTGACGCTCGGGCTCGGCCTCGCCGGGGCGCTGACGCGGATGGTACGCTCGGACATCCTCGAAGAGCTCGGGCGCGAGTACGTGCGCACCGCGCGGGCCAAGGGCCTGCGGTTCGCGCGCGTCATCGCCCGCCACATCCTCCGCAACGCGCTCCTGCCGACGCTTACGGTGCTTGGGGTCCAGGTGAGCGTGCTGCTCGGCGGCGCAGTCATCACCGAACAGATCTTCGCTTGGCCCGGGGTCGGCCAGCTCATCGTCCAGTCGGTGCAGAGCCGCGACTACCCCGTGCTGCAGGGCGGCATTCTCGTCGTCGCCGTACTCGCGGCCGCCGTCCAGCTGCTCGTGGATCTGGTGTACGCCGTGATGAACCCCCGGATCCGCTTCGGATGAAGCGGCGGCGGGCCCGCTTCCTCCGCCACCGCCTCGGGATCGCCGGCGCGGTCGTGGTGGCGGTAATGCTCGCAGCCGCCGCGGGGGCGCCCTGGTGGCGGACCCAGGACCCGCTCGGCATGCAGATGTCCCAGGCGCTCCAGCCCCCAACGGCGCAGCACTGGTTTGGCACCGACGAGTTCGGGCGCGACGTCTGGTCGCGGGTCGTCTACGGCACGCGGCTCTCGATCACGGTCGGCCTCGCCTCGATGCTCCTGGCCACCGCGTCGGGCGTGCCGCTCGGTGCGGCCGCGGGATATATCGGCGGGGCCTTCGACGCCCTCGTGATGCGCTGCATGGACGCGATCCTCGCGTTTCCCGGCCTGCTGCTGGCGATCGGGCTGGTCGCGGCACTCGGGTTGGGCACGGTGAGCGGCATCATCGCGATCGGCGTGGTCTACGTGCCGGTGTTCGCGCGCGTGACCCGCGGCGCGGTGCTCGTGCGCCGCCAGGAAGAGTACGTCGAGGCGGCCCGCGCGCTCGGCCAGACGGACGCCGCGATCCTGCGCCGGCACGTGCTGCCGAACTGCGTGGCGCCGGTGCTGGTGCAGGCGACCCTGGGGTTCGCAAGCGCGATCGTGATCGACGCCGGCCTCTCGTTTCTCGGGGCGGGCACGCCGCCGCCGGCGCCGGACTGGGGCACGATGCTGAACGAAGCGCGGGAGTTCATGGTCTCGGCCCCGCACGTCGCCGTGTTCCCGGGGCTCGCGATCTCGCTCGCCGTGTTGGGATTCAATCTGCTCGGGGATGGACTGCGGGACATCCTCGACCCCCGACTTTAGGGAGGCAGACCGATGAAGCCGGCCCTGATCGACGTCGTGCGCCAGGTCGCGGAGGAGACGCCGGGACGGCTCGGGTGCCACATCTGCGACCCCGGCGGGCGGGTGTTCGCGTCCCACAGGGCCGACGAGCGCTTTTCGACCGCCAGCGTGATCAAGGTCCCGATCCTCGCCGCGCTCGCGGCGGCGGTCGACCGCGGCGAGCACGGCTGGAACGAGGCGGTACGGGTCAATGCCGGCGACCGTGCCGCCGGGAGCGGCGTGATCCAGTACCTCTCGCCGCGCGGGTACACGCTGCGCGACGCCGCGACGCTCATGATCATCGTGAGCGACAACCGCGCGACGAACATGATCATCGACCTGCTGGGATTGGACCGCATCACCGAGTACTGCCGGACGTCCGGGTGGCCGGGAACGATTCTCGGCCGGCGGATGTTCGATTTCGAGGCCCGCACCCGCGGCCGCGACAACGTTTCGACGCCCCGCGAAACCGCCGATCTGCTCGCGCGGCTCCAGGCCGGGACGCTGCTGTCGGCGGCCTCCACCGAGGTGGCGCTGACGATGCTGCGCCGACAGCAGCTGCTCTACAAGCTCCCGGCGTGGCTGCCGCCCGATACCCCCGCGGCGAACAAGACCGGCAACATGACCGGCGTCGAGAACGACAGCGGCATCCTGTACCTGCCCTCCGGCCCCGTGGTGGCGTCGGTGTACATCAACGAGATCGGCGCGCCGCCCCTCGGATGGCTGGCGATCCAGCGTATCGGGCGGGCGATCGTGGAGTTTTGTGCGGCGGGCGGCGCGTCGTGACCCCGCTGATCGCGCTGATGGCATTCGTCGCCGCGGGCGGCGTCCTGATCGCGACGCCCGGCCCCGACACCGCGCTCGTCCTGCGCACCGCCGCCGTCGAGGGCGCGCGTCGCGGAGCCTATACCTCCGCGGGCATCTGCACCGGACTGCTGGTGTGGGGCCTCGCGGCGGCGCTCGGCATCAGCGCGGTACTGGCCGCTTCGCACACCGCGTACGCGGCGCTGCGCGCGGCCGGCGCGGCCTGGCTCGTCTGGCTCGGCCTCACCGTCTTCGTGCGCCGCCCGCGGATGCCGGCGGACCCCGGCGCGGCCGCGGTCTCTCCGCGCGCCGCGGGCCCGACCGGGGGCGGCGATGACCACGACCGCGTCTGGTTCTGGCGGGGCCTCTTGTCCAACGTGACCAACCCGAAGGTCGGTGTCTTCTTCATCAGCTTCCTGCCCCAGTTCGTACCGGCCGGCGTCGCCGTGGCGCCGTGGATCGCGCTGCTCGTGGCCGTGCATGTCGGGCTCAGCGTGCTCTGGCTCGGCCTCCTGATCGTCGCCACCCGCTCGGTGGGCCGGCTGCTGCGCCGTCCGGCGGTCGCCCGCGCGCTCGACCGCGTCACCGGCGCGGTGCTGATCGGCGCGGGCCTGCGGCTCGCCGCGGAGGAGGGCCGGTAGGCCCGTGTTATAATTGAAGGCGCCATGACGCCGCGATTTCGGATCGCGATGGCCCAGATCAACCCCACCGTCGGGGACTTCGAGGGCAACACGCGCAAGATCATCGAGCGCCTCGACGAGGCGCAGGCCCTCGGGGCCGACGTGGTGTCGTTCCCGGAACTGGCCGTCCCCGGCTATCCGCCCGAAGACCTGCTGATCAAAGCCGACTTCATCGAAGAAAGCTCCGCGTGCCTCCAGGAGATCGCCCGGCACGCGACCCGCAGCGCCGCGGTCGTGGGTTGCGTGGATTCGGGCGAGCACCTGTACAACGCCGCCGCGGTTCTCGCCGGCGGCCGGATCGCCGGGATGTACCGTAAGATGCGGCTCCCGAACTACGGCGTCTTCGACGAGAAGCGCTACTTCCAACCCGGCGCCGACGCGCCGGTCTTCGTCGTCCGCGGGGTACCGGTGGGCGTGACGGTGTGCGAAGATGTCTGGTCGCCCGGCGGCCCGCTGCTTGCCCAGGCGCTGGCGGGCGCCCTCGTCGCCGTCAACATCAACGGGTCGCCCTACCACATGGGCAAATGGCGGCAGCGCGAGGAGATGCTGCGGATCCGCGCGCGCGACTACGCGATCGCGATCGCCTACAACAACATGGTCGGCGGACAGGACGAACTTGTCTTCGACGGCCTGGGCTTCGTCGTCGACGCGGCCGGCAACATCCCGGCGCGGGGTCCGGCCTTCGAGGAGAGCCTGATCGTCACCGACATCGACGTCGAGGCGATCCGCACGCTGCGCCGCTACAATCCAATCCGCACGGCCGACGCGCCGGCGGACGAGGGCCTGCGGGCGCCGGTGTACACGCTCTCCACCGAACCGTCCGACCCCGCGCGCCCGGCGCTGCCCGCCGCGGCCGAGAACACGCCGCCCGATGAGGTGGAGGAAGTCTACCGCGCGCTCGTGCTCGGGACACGCGACTACGTCCGGAAGAACCGGTTCCGCGGCGTCGTCGTTGCGCTCAGCGGCGGCGTCGACTCGTCGCTGGTCGCCGCGATCGCGGTCGACGCGCTCGGCCCCGAGGCCGTGACCGGCGTGCCGATGCCGTCGCGATTCACCTCCGACGAAAGCCGGCGGTACACCGCGGCGCTCACCCAGGCGCTCGGCATCCGGACCGTCGAACTGCCGATCGAACCGATCGTCGACGCGTACGGAGCCGCGCTCGCGGACCCGTTCGCCGGCCGGGCGCCCGACGAGACCGAAGAGAATGTCCAGGCGCGAATCCGCGGCACGCTCCTCATGGCGCTGTCGAACAAGTTCGGGTGGCTCGTGCTCACGACCGGCAACAAGAGCGAGATGAGCGTCGGCTACGCGACGTTGTACGGAGACATGGCGGGCGGGTTCGCGGTCGTCAAAGACGTGCCCAAGACGCTCCTCTGGCGGCTGGCGCGCTGGCGGAACGGGCGCGGACCGAGCGAGGTGATCCCGGCCGGCGTCATCGCGCGCGCGCCAACCGCCGAACTGCGGGCGCAGCAGACCGACCAGGACACGCTGCCTCCGTACGAGGTCCTCGATCCGATCCTGCGCCTCTACGTCGAGGACGATCGCTCCGCCGAGGAGATCGCGGCGCGCGGCTTCGATCCGGCCACCGTGGCGCGCGTGATCCGCATGGTGGACGCGAGCGAATACAAGCGCCGGCAGGCGCCGCCCGGAATCAAGATCACGCCGAAGGCCTTCGGCCGCGACCGCCGACTGCCGATCACGAATTGGTACCGGGGCCGCCGAGTAACGGAGGAGGCTCGCCCCCGACCGACGCGCTCGTAAGTTCCCGCGCCGACCGCATCTTATTTGACGCGTTTTGCCGCCCTCTCGTACAATGGCGGGCGGAGGCCGCGTGATGTCCCTGTCCGGTGTGCTCCCGGTCCTGCAACGCAGACGGGAGTTTATTGTCGTTGGCGAGGCCGTCGAGGCCGGCCGCCGCCCGTGGGTCACGGGCCCGGCCGGCGCGGGAAAGGCATGCCTGCTTGCCGCGTTGATCACGCGCCTCGGCCCGCGTGTCCCCGCCTGGCTCGCCGTCGCCCCGGACCGCGATCACGCCGAGCGCCTCGCCGACGATCTCGCCGCCTTCCTCCCGGCGGACGCGCCGCCGGTGCACGTCGTCGAGGTGTGGGATCCCCCGCTCCCCGGCGAGCCGCTGTCGCTCGACGCCGAGCGCACGCGCCATCGTCTCCTCGAGTCCCTGAGCCGCGCCGATCCGGTCATCGCGGTCGCGTCGGCCGCCGGGCTCGCGGTGCCGATGCCGGATCCCCGGTGGCTCGACGCCGTCCGGGTCGATCTCCGCGCCGGGGCGCACCTCCGGTTCGAGACCGCAACGGCGCGACTCGCCGGAGGCGGCTACGAACGCGTGGACCTCGTCCACGTGCCCGGCGAGATGAGCGTCCGCGGCGGCATCCTCGACGTGTACCCTCCGGCCTACGATCATCCGGTGCGCG
This sequence comes from bacterium, assembly GCA_035691305.1. Lineage (NCBI taxonomy): Bacteria > bacterium. Next base: position 3,425 of record DASSJF010000019.1, on the reverse strand, counting down.
CGGAGTGGGTCGGAGACGAGATCGAATCCGTACGGCTCTTCGACCCCGAGACCCAGCGCACGACCCAGACGATCGAGGCGGCCATGATCCTCCCGGCACGCGGGGACACGGGGCCCGCCCCGGCGGGCCGGGACGGCGCGCCCGGCGGGACGCTGCTGCCGGCGCTCTTCGACGACGAGGCCGTCGTCGTGCTCGACGAACCGGATGAAGTGGCGCGACAGGGCGCGGCGCTGGTCAAGCAGGCGCAGGCGGCGCGCGACCACGCGGTCGAGACCGAGCAGATCCCGGAAGGCACGCCGCTCGCGGTCTTTGCGTGGGAGGACGTCGCCGCGGCGCTCGAGACCCGCCGGGGAGCGGCGATCTCCACGCTGCGGACGCCGCCGGACCCGAGCCGCTACGTCGCGGCGCCCGTGCCGTTCGGCACGGTGGAGTCGTTCGCCGGACAGGTAGAAGGCTTTGCCGAGCAGGCGCAGCGGTGGATCGCCGCGCGCCAGCGGATCGTCGTCGCCAGCCGCCAGGCCTACCGGGTGCGCGAGCTGCTGGCCGAACACGGCGTCGTCGCCGCCGAACGCGACACGCTCGACGTCCCGCCGGAGCCCGGCACGGCGGCCGTCGTCGGGCGGCCGCTGACGCAGGGCTTTACGATCGGCGATCTCGTCGTCGTGAGCGACAGCGAGATCCTGGGGTGGCGCCGGCGGCGCAGCCGGCCGCGGTGGTTCCGGGACGGCGCGCGCCTCGCCAGCTGGACCGAGCTCGTCCCCGGCGACCTGGTCGTCCACGTGCACCACGGCATCGGCGTCTACCGCGGCTTCGAGCGGCTCGCGATGGACGGCGGCGCGCGCGACTACCTGCACCTCGAATACGCGCAGGGCGACGCGCTGTACGTGCCGACCGACCAGATCGCCCTCGTCCAGCGCTACGTCGGCGTCGACGGACAGGCGCCGCAGATCAACCGCCTCGGCGGCACGGAATGGGAGCGCGAGAAGCGCCGCGTCCGCGAGCGGACCCGCGAAATGGCCCGCGAGCTGTTGGACCTCTACGCGGCGCGCGAGCGCGCCGGCGGCCACGCCTTCGGCTCCGACACGCCGTGGCAGCGCGAGATGGAGGAAACGTTCCTCTACGAGGAAACGCCGGACCAGCGCAGGGCGATCGAGGACGTGAAGCGGGACATGGAGTCCGGGCGCCCGATGGACCGCCTGGTCGCGGGCGACGTCGGCTACGGCAAGACGGAAGTGGCGCTGCGCGCCGCCTTCAAGGCGGTGATGGACGGCCGCCAGGTCGTGGTGCTCGTTCCGACGACGCTGCTCGCACAGCAGCACCACTCGGTGTTCCACGAGCGCTTCGCGCCCTTCCCCGTTCGCGTCGAGATGCTGAGCCGCTTCCGGTCGCCGGCGGAGCGGAAGGCGGTGCTGGAGGGCCTTCGCGACGGAACGATCGACGTCGTCATCGGGACGCACGCGCTGCTCAACAAGAACGTGATGTTCCGCTCCCTCGGGCTCGTCGTGGTCGACGAGGAGCAGCGGTTCGGCGTCCGCCATAAGGAGCGCCTCAAGCAGCTGCGCACCCAGGTCGACGTGCTGACGCTGACCGCGACGCCGATCCCGCGCACGCTGCACATGTCGCTCGCCGGTCTGCGGGACCTGTCCGTGATGGAGACTCCGCCGGAGGCCCGGCAGCCGATCCGCACCTTCATCCACGAGGACGATCCCGCGGTCGTCGCCGACGCGATCCGGCGCGAACTGGCCCGCGACGGCCAAGTCTACGTCGTGCACAACCGGGTCGAGACGATCGACCGCGCCGCAGAGCGGATCCGCCGGCTGGTGCCGGAGGCGCGGGTGGTGGTGGCGCACGGCCAGATGCCGGAGACGCAGCTCGAGCGGATCATGCTCGAGTTCCTCGGCGGCCGGGCGGACGTGCTCGTGTGCACGACGATCGTCGAAATCGGCCTCGACATCCCGCGGGTCAACACGATCTTGATCGAGAACGCCCACCTCCTGGGGCTCGCGCAACTCTACCAGCTGCGGGGCCGCGTCGGCCGCGCGGACCGCCAGGCCTACGCGTACCTGCTGCATCCCCGCGAGGCGCGTCTCACGCCCGAGGCCGAGCAGCGCCTCGTTGCGATGCGGGAGTTCGTGGAGCTCGGTTCCGGGATGCGGCTCGCGATGCGGGATCTCGAGATCCGCGGCGCCGGCAACATCCTCGGTTCCGAGCAGCACGGGCACCTCGCCGCGGTCGGGTTCGATCTGTACATGCGACTCTTGGACGAGGCGATCCGCGAGCTGCGCGGCGAGATCGTCGAGGAGACGCCCGACCCGACCGTCGACCTCGGCGTCCCGGCCTACCTCCCGGAGCCGTACGTGGACGTGCCGGCGCAGCGCATCGCGGCGTACCGGCGACTCGCGGAGGCGCGCACCCCCGAGGACGCCGCGGCGGCGATGGACGAGCTGCGCGACCGCTACGGCCCGCCGCCGGAGCCCGCGCAGCGCCTCGGCGACATCATCCGCCTGCGGGCGCTCGCACGCGGCGCGGGAGTCGCGGCGGTCTCGCGCGGCGCGGGCGGAGTCCTCCTGCGCCTCCTGAACCCGGCCGCCGCCGGCCCGCGCGTGCACACGCGGATCGCGCAGTCACGCGGCCGCCTGCGGTGGACCGCGGAAGGCATCGTCATTCCCACGGCGGGCCGCGACGATGCAACCCTGCTCCAGACGGTCGCGCGCTTCGTGGAGTGGCTGGCCGCGGAGACGCGGCACGGCTCGGACGCGCCGGCGGAACCCGTCGGCTCGTCTCCGGCGCCCGCGGCGGCGGTGCGCGGGGTGAGGCAATGAGCGCGCGGCGCCCCGATTTCTCGGATCTGGTTGCGACGATGGCGCGGCTGCGGGCCCCCGGCGGCTGCCCGTGGGACCGCGCGCAGACGCCGGCGTCGCTCCGGCCGTTTCTTCTCGAGGAAGCCTACGAGACGCTCGAGGCGATCGACAGCGGCGCGCCCGCGCGGTTGAAAGAAGAACTCGGCGACTTGCTGCTGCAGGTGGTCTTCCACGCCGAAATCGCCGCGGAGCGCGGGGCCTTCACGATCGACGACATCGTCGCCGGGCTGGTCGAGAAGTTGATCCGCCGCCATCCCCACGTTTTCGGCGGCGCGACCGCGGCCACACCCGACGCCGTCGTGACGCGGTGGGAGGCGATCAAGCAGGCGGAGCGCGCCGGCGCGCGCGCGGCCGGCGAGCCCGACGCGGACACGGCGGGGGAATCCGGGGACGTGGAGCCCGGCGCTCTGGCCGGACTGGCTCGAACGCTCCCCGCGCTGATGCTCGTGCAGCAGATCCTGGTGCGCGCCGGACGCGCCGGCCTCAGCCCGCCCGACGGCCTCACCCGCGACGCCGCGGGCGCGGACGGCGGCGGGCCGAAGGACGCCGGCGCGCGCGCCGCGG
>DASSJF010000018.1 GCA_035691305.1 bacterium | reverse complement strand
ACCCGCCACGTCTCTCCGGTCCAGGCGCCTCCGTCTGTCCGGTGAACCTCTGCCCGCTCGGCGCCCCGGATGCGCTGGAGCCGCGTGATCATCGGACGCTGCGCGGTCCAGACGACCGCGATCCCGTCGTCGGCGTCACTCCAGCGGATGACCGTTTCCCGCTCTGCCGCCTCACCTGTCATGCCGGAATCCCTCCCAACGATCCTGCGCCATGTGACGACACTTAGCGGACCGATAGAACAGATCGAGCGTCGACGCCCTCGGGTCCACTAAGTGAATCGGCGGGAAGCCGCTCATTTGGCCTTCCCGAGCACGTTACTTTGCGCCCACGATCTGTTGCTGATCGGCCCGCCCGGCACCGGCAAGACGATGCTGGCGCAACGGCTGCCGGCGATCCTGCCGCCGCTGTCGCGAGACGAGGCCCTCGAGGTCACGCGGGTCTACAGCGCGGCCGGCAGGCTGCCGTCGTCCGCGCCGCTGATCGCATTGCGTCCGTTCCGGGCGCCGCACCACGCGACGACCGTGCAGGGGCTTGTCGGCGGCGGCTCGCCGCCATCGCCCGGAGAAGTGAGCCTTGCCCACCTCGGGGTGCTGTTTCTCGACGAAGTCCCGGAGTTTCACCACGACGCGCTGGAATCACTTCGCCAACCGCTCGAGGAGGGCCGGATCGTCATAGTCCGGACCGCCGGCGCGGTAGCCCTTCCGGCGCGGTGCATGCTCGTCGCCGCGATGAACCCGTGCCCGTGCGGGTATCTCGGCGACCCGCGCCGTGCCTGCGGTTGCACGCCGTCCCAGCGGGCGCGCTACCGCGCGCGGGTTTCGGGGCCGCTGCTCGACCGCATCGACCTCCACGTCGAGATGCCCGCGCTCAGCGGCGCCGAGCTGGCCGCGGCGGGGCCGGCGGAGCGGACCGCGGATGTGCGGGCCCGCGTGGCGCGCGCCCGGGCGGCGCAATCGGCGCGCGCCGCGGCTCTGGGACTCGCGGACGCGGTCAACGCCACGATGCCCGTGGCCGCGGCCCGGGCGTGTTGCGTCCTCGGGCCGGAGTCCCGCGCGCTGCTCCGGCAGGCCGTCGACCGTCTCGGGCTGAGTCCACGCGCGTACCACCGTCTCGGGCGCGTGGCCCGCACGATCGCCGATCTCGGCGGCGACGCGTCCATCGGCGCGCCGCACGTGGCCGAGGCGATCGGCTACCGGACGTTGGACCGCGCGATGCAGTCCGGCGCGGCGGCGCCGTTCTGACGGGCCCGACCGGTGGAACCCGCGCCGGGGGCGCTCTGGCGGGTGCTTCGCGCGCACGCGACGCCGCAGGCTCGCCCCTGCCTGTGCTGCGGAACGGGCTATCCGATCGCGCCCGGCTGCCTCGCCCCTGCCGTCGTGCCCATCGGGCCGGACGCGTGCCCGCGCTGCGCGCAGCCCCGCAGCGGCCCGGGGTGCCGCGGTCTCGGCTGCGCGCGCGCGTGGTCGCGCCTCGGGCGTGCGGACGTGGTGCTCGGTTACAAGCGCGGCGACGTCGAGCGGCTGGTCCTCGCCGCCAAGCGGGTGGAGGTCTGGGCGATCGTGGCGCTCGGCCGCGCGCTCGCCGGGTGGTTACTCGAGACCGGCGTCCGCCGGCGGTACGACGTCGTGCTCCCTGTACCGTTTCACCGCGCGAATCTCGGCGGGCGGCCGGCCCATCCGTTGACCGCCATCTATCTCGACGCGCGCCCGGCGGCGAGGCCCCGCCTGCCGCTCGACGATCTCGCGCCTCCGCTGCTGGTGCGGCGGCGACCCTCGTCGGGACGGTGGGCGCGGTCCGAGCGCGAGCGGTGGCGCGCCGCCCGCGGTGCGGTGAGGCTCGGATATCCCACGCGGCTCCTGCGCGGCGCCCGCGTTCTGGTCGTCGACGACGTGCTGACGAGCGGGGCGACGTTGTCCGAGTGCGCGCGCGTCATCCTCGATGACGGCGGCGCGGCGACGGTCGACGCCGTTGTCCTCGCCCGCCAGCCGTGGCGGGAGCCGTGACGGACTCCGAGCGCGAGCGGCACTGCCTCGTTGCGCTATCGCTCGTGCCGGGGCTCGGCGCGGTTCGTGTGGCGAGGCTGCTGGCGCACTTCGGGTCGGCGGAGGCCGCATCGACCGCCGACCCGGTCGCCCTCGCCGGGGTCCCGGGGATCGGGCGGGGCCTTGCGGAGGCCGTCGCCGCGGCACGCGGCGACGGCCGCGCGTCGCGCGCGTTCGAGTGCGCCGCACGCGCCGGCGCGCGGGTGATCACCCGCTCCGACCCGGCCTACCCTGTGCGGCTGCGGCAGATTGCCGCGGCGCCGCCGGTGCTCTACGTGCGCGGCGGGTGGCCGGACGATGCGCCCGCGGCGGCGATCGTCGGGACGCGCCGGGCCACGCCGTATGGTCTCACCGTCGCCGAGCGTCTCGCGTCCGCCCTCGCCGAGTCTCAGGTGGCCGTCGTGAGCGGGCTCGCGCGCGGCATCGACGCGGCGGCCCACGCGGCGGTGGTCCGTGCCCGCGGGTGCACGGTCGGGGTCCTCGCGTGCGGCGTCGACGTCGCCTATCCTCCGGAGCACCGGACGCTCATGGCCGCGATGCTCGCGCGCGGGGCCCTCCTCGCGGAAGCCCCGATGGGCGCGCCGCCGGAGCGCGGGGCGTTCCCGGCGCGCAACCGCCTCATCAGCGGGCTCGCCGATGCGGTCGTGGTGGTCGAGGGCGACCTGGACAGCGGGGCGCTCATCACTGCGCGTCAGGCGGAAACTCAGGGCCGGCCGGTTTTCGCGGTACCCGGCAGCGTATACGCGCGCGGCAGCGCGGGCCCGCACCATTTGCTGGCGATAGGCGCCCGGGTTCTCACGCATCCGGACGACCTCCTGGCGGTGCTCGAGCGGGCGTCTCCCGGCGATTCGCCGGGCGCCGGCCACCCCGGCGTTCCGCCCGGACTCACGCGGGCCGAACAGGCCGTGGTCGCCGCGCTCGACAGAGGCGAGGCTCGCGCCGTGGACGGCGTTGCCGCGGCGGCCGGCGTGCGCGTCGCGGACGCCGCGGCGGCGCTCGTGGCGCTCGAGGTGCGCGGTCTCGTCCACCGCATGCCGGGCGGCCTCTACGTCGCGTCGGCCAGGTCTTGGAAGCGACAAATTTGACAATAGAAAGGGAGGGGTATAGAATCCTCCGACGATGCCGTTACTAATATTATTGAAGTAACGCGTAATCGTCAGAAACGCGCAATCGTCAGGGAACGAACGGCGGGCGTCGTCCGGCCACGGGCCGCGCGGCAAATTGCTGGGAGGGACAGCGTGGCGAGATCACTGGTCGTCGTCGAATCACCGACCAAGGCGAGGACGCTCAAGAAGCTCCTCGACGGCCGGTACGACGTCATGGCCTCGATGGGACATGTGAAGGACCTTCCGCGCAGCCAGCTCGGCGTGGACGTAGAACACGCGTTCGCGCCCAAGTATCTGGTGCCGAAGGGCAAGGGCCCGATCATCAAAGAGCTCAAGTCGGCGGCCAAGAAAGCATCGACGGTATACCTGGCCACCGACCCGGACCGGGAGGGCGAGGCGATCTCGTGGCACCTCTCCAACATTCTCACGCCGGTCAACGACAAGATCAAGCGGATCGAGTTTCATGAGGTGACGCGTGACGCGGTGCGCCGCGCCCTGCAGCACCCGCGCGAGATTCAGACCAGCCTCGTCAACGCACAGCAGGCGCGCCGGATCCTCGACCGACTCGTCGGCTACAAGCTGAGCCCTCTACTGTGGCGCAAAGTGCGCGGCGGCCTGAGCGCAGGGCGCGTGCAGTCGGTGGCTGTGCGCCTGATCGTCGAACGCGAAAAGGAGATCGACGCGTTCGTTCCCCAGGAGTACTGGTCGATCGCCGCGCGCCTCATCCAGCAGGGCGGCGCGGCGCCCCAGGTCGCGGACGCGTCCTTCCTCGCCAAGTTCATCGGCAAGGGCTCCGACAAGATCTCGATCGGCAATGAGACGGAGGCCAAAGCGCTCGTCGCGGAACTGGAGCGGCTGCCCTATGTCGTCGGCGAGGTGCGCCGGCGGGATCAGCAGCGGAATCCGGCGGCGCCGTTCACAACCAGCACGCTGCAGCAGGAGGCGAACCGGAAGCTCGGCTACTCCGCGGCGCGCACGATGGTCGTGGCCCAGCAGCTGTACGAGGGCCTCGACGTCGGGCCGGAGGGAACCGTCGGTCTGATCACCTACATGCGCACCGACTCGGTGAACATCGCGGAGTCGGCCCAGCAGCAGGCGCGCGAGTACATCGGCGCGACCTACGGCGCGGACTACGTGCCGGAGAAGCCGCGGCGCTACACCTCACGGCGCGACGCGCAGGAGGCGCACGAAGCGATCAGGCCCACGTCCGTGACCCGGACGCCCGACGCGGTCCGGTCCCGCCTCAAGGCCGATCAGTACAAGGTGTACAAGCTGATCTGGGAGCGGTTCGTGGCGAGCCAGATGGCGTCGGCGGTGATGGACACTCTGGCCGTCGACATCAACGCCGGGCCGTACCTCCTGCGGGCAACCGGATCGCGCGTGAAGTTTCCGGGGTTCCTCCGCGTGTATCTGGAGGGCCGTGACAACGGCGAGGAGGAGACGCCGGAAGGCTGGCTGCCCGACCTCACCGCCGGCGAAAAGCTTCGCCTGCTCGGGCTCGATCCGCAGCAGCACTTCACGCAGCCGCCGCCCCGTTACACCGAGGCGACGCTCGTGCGCGCGCTCGAGGAGCGGGGGATCGGCCGGCCGAGCACCTACGCGCCGATCATCGAGACGATCAAGCACCGCGGCTACGTCGAGCTCGAGGACCGGCGGTTGTATCCGACCGACCTCGGGATCCTCGTGAACGCGCTGCTCGTCGAGCACTTTCCCAACGTCGTGGATGTGGAGTTCACGGCGCGGATGGAGGAGAACCTCGACAAAGTCGAGGGGGGGGCCGAGGACTGGGTCGGTCTTCTCGCCGGTTTCTACCGGCCGTTCTCGGACGAGCTCGTGAAGGCGGAGCAGGAGATCCAAGAGGTCGAGATGACCCCGGAGGAGATCGGCGAGCCCTGCCCCCGCTGCGGCAAGCCGCTCGTCAAGCGGCGCGGACGGTATGGGGAGTTCATTGCCTGCTCGGGCTATCCGGAGTGCTCGTACACCCGGCCCGTCGGCATCGGCGTGCGCTGCCCGGTGGACAACGGCGAGGTCGTCGAGCGCCGGACGCGCAAGGGCCGGGTGTTCTACGGCTGCGCGAACTATCCCAACTGCACGTACGTGTCGTGGGACCGGCCGACCGGGCGGATGTGCCCGACCTGCGGCTCGATGCTGGTCGCGAAGCGCGCCCGTCGGGGGACTCCGCCGACGATCGTCTGCAGCAACAAGCAGTGCCCGTACAAGGAAGCCCCGCAGTCCCGCGAGCCGGAGCACGCCGGCGCCCGACCCTGAACGAGGCCGGCGTTCATCACATGGGTGCCGGCGAGTCCGGCGTTAGCCGCCCCGACGGTACGATTCGCTCGACGACCGTCGTCGCCGTGCGCCGTGACGGCCGGGTCGCCGTGGCCGGCGACGGACAAGTCACCGTAGGGTCGACCGTCCTCAAGCACGGCGCGCGGAAGGTCCGCCGCGCCGGCGACGGCGTGCTGCTCGGGTTCGCCGGCTCCGCCGCGGACGGGTTGACGCTTTACGACCGCCTCGAAGAGAAGCTCCGCGAGACGCGCGGCGATCTCACCCGCGCCGTCGTGGCGCTGGCCAAAGACTGGCGCTCGGACCGCGTGCTGCGGCGGCTCGAAGCGCTGCTCGTGGTCGCCGACCGCGCCCACCTCTTCGTGCTGTCCGGCAGCGGCGACATCATCGAGCCGGACGACGGCGTGGCCGCGATCGGCTCGGGCGGTCCGTACGCGCTCGCCGCGGCGCGCGCGCTCCTCACGCACTCGTCGCTCGACGCCGAGGCGGTGGCGCGCGAAGCCCTGCGCGTCGCCGCCGAGATCTGCGTCTACACGAACGATCAGGTGACGGTCGAAGTCCTGGACTAGGCGGGGTCCTGAAACGTCGATGAGCGTCACAACCGGGGGTCTCGAGTCCGCGTTCTCCATCGAGGCGCTTACGCCGCGCCGGATCGTCGCGGAGCTCGACAGATATATTGTCGGCCAGACCGCCGCCAAGCGGGCGGTCGCGGTTGCCCTCCGCAACCGGTACCGCCGCAGCCGTCTGGGCCCGGAGCTGCGCGACGAGGTCATCCCGAAAAACATCCTCATGATCGGCCCGACCGGCGTCGGTAAGACTGAGATCGCCCGGCGGGTCGCCCGGCTCGCCGGCGCGCCGTTCGTGAAGGTCGAGGCGACGAAGTTCACCGAGGTCGGCTACGTCGGCCGCGACGTCGACTCGATGGTGCGCGACCTCGCCGAGACCGCGGTGCAAATGGTGAAGGCCGAGCGCGTGGAGTCCGTGCAGGAACGGGCGGCGGCGCACGCGCGCGACCGCCTCGTCGAGATCCTCGTGCCGGCGCCCCGCCGCGAAGCCGTCCTCGGCAATCCGCTTGAGATGTTGTTCGGGGCGCGGCCGGGCCAGAGCCCCCCCGCCGAGCCGCAGCCCGGGATGACGCCGCCCGCGCCCGAGGCGGGTGATCTCGCGGTGCGCCGGGCGGCGGCGCGCACACGGCTCGATCGGGGCGAGCTCGATGGGGATCCGGTCGAGCTCGACGTCGAGGAGACCGCGACCCCGACGGTCGAGGTGTTCTCGGGGCAGGGCGTCGAGGAGATGGGCGTCAACCTCCAGGACCTCTTCGGCACGCTCCTGCCGAAGCGCCGGAAGCGCCGGCGGACGACCGTCGGCGAGGCGCTGCGCATCCTGACCGCGGAAGAGGCGCAGAAGCTGATCGACATGGAGGAGGTCGTGCGCGAGGGGATCCGGCGGGCGCAGGAGCACGGGATCATCTTCATCGACGAGCTCGACAAGATCGCCGGCGGGCGGGGCCCGTCCGTCGGGCCGGACGTGTCCCGGGAAGGCGTGCAGCGTGACATCCTGCCGATCATCGAGGGCTCGACCGTCACGACCAAGTACGGGCCGGTCCGCACCGACCACGTCCTGTTCATCGCCGCCGGCGCGTTTCACGTGAGCAAGCCCGCCGACCTGATCCCGGAGCTGCAGGGCCGGCTGCCGATCCGCGTCGAGCTCGCGCCGCTGACCGAGGCGGACTTTGTCCGGATTCTCGTCGAGCCGCACAACGCGCTGACCAAGCAGTACGCCGCGTTGCTCGCGACCGAGGGCGTCACGGTGGAGTTCCCGGACGACGGCGTCCGCGAGCTCGCCCGCATCGCCCAAGAGGTGAACGGCGAGACGGAGGACATCGGCGCGCGCCGCCTGCACACCGTCCTTGAGAAGGTGACGGAGGACCTGTCCTTCGCCGCGCCCGAAGCCCCGGCGCGCGTCGTGATCGACGCTGCCTACGTGCGCGGGCGCCTCAAAGGCATTCTCGACAGCCGCGACCTCAGTCGGTACGTCCTCTAGTCCTCTCGGGGATTGCTCTCGTCCGCCACTCGTTCGCGTACCGGGACCTACGGGCGGAGATGTCGGGCTAGGCGGCCGCCGCGGGCACAATGTTTCCGATCCTGATCGCAGGAGGAGAGGGCGTTGATGCCGCGACTTCGCGCACTGTGGCTTGCGGTCGTCATTCTAGCAGTCGGGGTGCTTCCGGCCTCCGCCGGTCCGGCCTCGCGGCCCGGCGGGTTTCCACGACCCATGGAAATCACGTCGCGCAAGGCCGGCGAGGTGTTCTGTCCGGCCGTCGCCCTCGTCTACGGCGCCGTCGTCATTCCCGCGGGACGGTGTTACCTGATCTCGGTGCTCCACGACGACACGGGGATGTTTCTCGCCTTCGCGCCTGAGGATTCTCGCATTCCGCCCGGGCAGCTCATGCGTTTGGACACACCGGCCGGCCCAAAGCTCAGGGGACGGCTGTTCCTCGTCCCGATCCGCACCTACTCCTTTCTGGCACCGGTGAACACGGTTCGGCTCGTCGCGGCCGAGATCCAGGATACCGGCACGCGGCTCTCAATTACGGTGGTCGGTACGCCCATCAACAACCTCGTCGTCGTCTTCGCTCTGCAGGTGTAGCCCCGGCTCTCCGGAAGCGCGTTCGCCGGGCGTCCCCGCCCGGCTCGCCGCCGTTGTCACGCCGGGTCCGGCGGTGCGGACCGCTCGCAGGGCCTGCAACCCGGCCCCGCGCCGTGGTGTGCTATACTGTCATGGCACTATCACACGCCCGCGTGACGGCGCCGGCGGTGCCCAGCAAGCGACGCGCCAGGCGCGCTTCGGGGTTCCGGCGCGGGATGATCCGGGCGGAGGCCAAAACCGGACGGGAGGTAGCATTGTGGCAGTTGTGACAATGAAGCAGTTGCTGGAAGCCGGGGTGCACTTCGGGCACCAGACGCGCCGGTGGAACCCGAAGATGGCCCCGTTCATATTCACCCAGCGTAACGGGATCCACATCATCGACCTGCAGAAGTCCGTGCCGTTGATCGACGCGGCGTATCGCTTCGTGCGCGACACCGTCGCGCAGGGGGGTACCGTGCTGTTCGTCGGTACGAAAAAGCAGGCGCAGGACGCGATCCGCGAAGAGGCGACCCGGGCCCACCAGTTCTACGTCAACCAGCGGTGGCTTGGCGGGATGCTGACGAACTTCGCGACGATCAAGGCCCGGATCGAGCGGCTGCACGAGCTCGTCGACATGCGGGACAACGGTACCCTCGAGATCCTGCCGAAGCGCGAGCAGACCGGGCTGATGGACGAGCTCGCGCGGCTCGAGAAGTACCTCGGCGGCATCGCGACGATGCGAAACATCCCGTCGGCGGTGTACGTGGTCGACACGCGCAAGGAGCACATCGCGATCGCGGAAGCGCGGAAGCTCGGCATTCCGGTTGTCGCGATCATCGACACGAACTGCGACCCCGACGAGGCCGCCTATCCGGTCCCGGGCAACGACGACGCGATCCGCGCGGTGCGGCTCATCACCAACCGGGTCGCGAACGCGGCGCTCGAAGGCTACGAGGAGCACCGCAAGGCGGAGATCATCGAAGAAGAGGCGGCCGCGGAGGGCGTCGAGCCCGCGCCGATGGCGCCGCTGCCGGGCGAAGAGGAAGTGGTGGAGGAGCCCGCGGAGGAGGAGGAGGTCCAGGCCTGATGCCGGACCGCAAGGGAACGTCAACAGAGATTTCCGCCGCGCAGGTCAAGGCGCTGCGCGAGCGGACCGGCGCCGGCATCATCGACTGCCGCAACGCGTTGGCCGAGTGCGGCGGGGACATCGAGAAGGCCGTGCAGGTGCTGCGGGCCAAGGGGCTCGCGGCGGCCGCGAAGCGCACCGGCCGCGTCGCGAACGACGGCGTCGTGACGTCGTACATTCACGCCGGCGGCCGGCTCGGCGTGCTGGTGGAGATCAACTGCGAGACCGATTTCGTCGCGCGGACCGAGGAGTTCAAGACGCTCGCGCGGGACATCGCGATGCAGATCGCCGCGACGGATCCGCGGTACGTGTCCCGTGAGGAGATCGCGGCCGACGCCCTCGAGTCGGAGCGGGCCGCCTACGTGGCCCAGGCGATCCAGGACGGCAAGCCCGAGGCGGTCGCCGCGCGCATCGCCGAGGGCAAGCTCGAGAAGTACTTCGCGACCGTGTGCCTGCTCGACCAGCCGTTCATCCGCGACGAGGGCTCGAAACCGCGGACGATAGGCGAGGTCGTGCACGACGCCATCTCCCGGACCAAGGAGAACATCAAAGTCCGCCGGTTCGCCCGGTTCAAGCTCGGCGAAGCATGACCGAGGCGCCGGCGCCCAGGTACCGCCGCGTCCTCCTCAAGTTGAGCGGGGAGGCCCTCGGCGGTTCCGGGGAACGGAGCCTCGATCCCGACGTGCTGCATTTGGTGGCGCGCGAGGTCCGCGCCGTCCGCGAGTCCGGCGCGGACGTGGCGCTGGTGGTCGGCGGCGGCAACATCGCGCGCGGCGTGCAGGTGGCGGCGCGGACCGGCGTGGCGCGGGTCACCGCCGACTACATGGGCCTGCTCGCGACGGTCATCAACGCGCTCGCGCTGCAGGACGCGATGGAGCGCGAGGGGCTCGAGACGCGCGTGCAGACTGCGATCGAGATGCACCAAGTCGCCGAGCCCTACATCCGACGCCGCGCGATCCGCCACCTGGAAAAAGGCCGGGTCGTGGTCTTCGCCGGCGGCACCGGCAGCCCGTATTTCACTACGGACACCGCCGCGGCGCTGCGGGCGATCGAAATCGAAGCGGGCGCCATTCTGATGGCCAAGCGGGGCGTGGACGGCGTCTACGACAAAGACCCGCGCGAGTCCGCGAACGCCGTCCGGTTCAACCGGCTGGACTACATGGAGGTCCTCAACCGCGGCCTCAAAGTCATGGACGCCACCGCGACCTCGCTCTGCATGGATAACGGCATGCCGATCATCGTCTTCGATATCTCGCGGCCGGGCAATCTCCGCCGCGCGGTGCTGGGCGAGGAAATCGGGACGCTGGTAGGGGGAGGGAACCCCGATGCACGCGGTCGTCGCTGATGCGAAGAGCCACATGCAGAAGGCCGTGGACGCCACGAAGCGCGAGTTCGCGGGGGTTCGGACCGGCCGTGCCAGCCCGGCACTGCTCGAGCGCGTGAGCGTCGACTACTACGGCGTCTCGACGCCCATCACTCAGGTCGCCAACGTGTCGGTGCCGGAGGCGCGGCTGCTCGTGATCCAGCCGTGGGATAAGCAGCTGATCAAAGAGATCGAGCGGGCGATTCAGAAGAGCGAACTCGGTCTCACGCCCTCGACGGACGGCGCGGTGATCCGCCTGCCGATCCCGCCGCTCACCGGCGACCGGCGCAAGGAGCTCGTCAAGGTGGTCCACAAGCAGGCCGAAGAGGGCCGGGTGGCCATCCGCAACGTCCGGCGCGACAACCGCGAAAAACTGGAGCGGCTCGAGAAAGCGGGCGACCTCTCGAAGGACGACGCGCGCCGCCATCAGGACGAACTGCAGAAGCTTACCGACCAGTTCATCAAGGATGTCGACACGCTGCTGGCGGCAAAGGAAAAGGAGATCACCGAGGTCTGATGCGCGCCGCCGCCCCGCCGAACGTGGTGGGGTACCTCCTCGACGACGCCCGCGCCGCGCTCGCCGAGGCAGGTTGGACGGACGTCGAGACGTCCGAGACGCGTCCGCCGCGCCGCACCCTCGTGCCGCCGTATCGCGTGCTCCGGCAGCGGACCTCGGGGACCCGCGTTGCCCTCGTGGTCAGCGGCGAGCGCGCGCAGACGTGACCGCGGAGCGGTTTGGCGCGGCCCGGACTCGGCCTCCTCGCGACGGGGAGGCCGACTCTCAGGGGCCCGAGCCGGGGGGCGCCCCACCCGCCGCGTCGGACGCGCCGCGCGGCGCGGACGCCGTCGATCGGACGCGCATGCCGCGCCACGTGGCGATCATCATGGACGGCAACGGCCGGTGGGCGGAGCGCCACGGGCTGTCCCGCGTCGAAGGGCACCGTGCCGGGCGCGAGGCGCTGCGGCGCGTGCTCCGCGGGGCCTGCGAGTACGGCATCGAGGTGCTCACACTGTACGCGTTCAGCACCGAGAATTGGCGGCGCCCCGCGGGCGAAGTGCACGCGCTCATGGCGTTGCTACTCGAGTCTCTCGAGGGCGAGGCGCAGGAGCTGCACACGAACGGGGTGCGCTTCCGTGCCTCGGGGCTGGTGGGTGAGATGCCGCCGGAGGTCCAGGACGCGATCCGCCGGGTCACGGCGCTCACCCGGGACAACGGGACGATCATCCTCAACCTCGCGCTCAACTACGGCAGCCGCCGGGAGCTGACCGAAGCGGTTCGCCGGATCGCGGGCGCCGTGGCCGCCGGCGTCCTTGCGCCGGACGCGATCGACGAGCAGACGATCGCGCGCCATCTTTTCGCGCCGGACCTGCCGGATCCGGATCTGCTCATTCGCACGGGCGGCGAGCAGCGTCTCAGCAACTTCCTGTTGTGGCAGGCCGCATATACGGAACTCTACTTTACCGACGTGCCGTGGCCGGAGTTCACGCCGGAGCATCTCCTGGCGGCGGTGGCGGCCTATCAGGCGCGGGAGCGGCGATTCGGCGGCGTGGACCGTGGATAGCGTGCAGGACGTCGCGGCGACGGTGCGCGGCAGAGACGCCGCCGTCCCCGCCGAGCGAAGGCGCACGCTCGCGCAGCGCGCGCTCACGGCGATCTGGGGCGTGCCGCTCGTGCTCGCGCTCGTGCTGGCCGGCGGGCCATGGTTGCTGGCCGGCGTCGGCGCGCTGATCGTGGTCGGGCTGCTCGAGTTCTACCGCATGGTCGCGCGGGCAGGGTACCAGCCGATCTGGGAGGCCGGCCTGGCGGCCGGTCTGTGGCTCGCGATCGCGGCGGCGTGGCCGGGGGCGTGGCCGGCCGGGTGGGCCGACCTCGTGCTGCCGGCGCTCCTGTTCTACACGATCCTGACACAGTTGCGGCGCGGTCATCCCGACCGCTCGCTCGTCAACACCGGCCTCACGCTGCTCGGCGTGCTCTACGTCGCCTACCTGGCGACGTTCTTGATCCGGCTTCGCGCGCTGCCGATGGCGCCGGGCGGTCCCCACACCGCCGTGCCGGCGCTGCTCGTCATCTGCGCCGTGTGGGGGGCCGACAGCGCCGCGTACTTCGTCGGGCTTGCGATCGGCCGCCACAAGCTGTTGCCGCGCGTGAGCCCGCACAAATCCCGCGAGGGCGCCGCCGCCGGCGTGGCGGCCGGGGTGCTCGTGGGCCTCGCGTTTGCGTGGGCGACGGGCATGGCGCCCGGGGTCGCCCTCGCCGTCGGCGGCCTCTGCGCGGGCGCGAGCATCGTCGGAGACCTGTGGGAGTCGTCGATCAAGCGCGAGGTCGGCGTGAAAGACGCGGGCTGGGTGCTGCCCGGGCACGGAGGCATGCTCGATCGCTTCGACGGACTGCTCTTCGCCGCGGTGACGGGGTATCTCGTAATGCGCTGGTGGCTCGGGTCGTGACGCGGCGAATCGCGCTCCTCGGATCGACCGGCTCCATTGGGCGCGCGACGCTCGACGTCGTCGGGCGGCTTCGCGCCGCCGGTGTCGAGATCGAGGTGGCCGCGCTGGCCGCGCGCCGGGACGTCGCGGCGCTCGCCGCGCAGATCCGGGTATGCCGTCCCGCGGCCGCGGCACTGCAGCGTCCCGAGGACGCCGAAGCCCTGCGCGCCGCGGTGCCGGGATGGGACGGCGAGGTGTTCTCCGGACCGGAGGGACTCGACCGCCTGGCCGCCGGCGGGGCCGATCTTGTGGTGGTCGCGGTCGAGGGCGTCGTCGGCCTGGCGCCTACGCTGGCCGCGCTGCGCGCCGGCGCGGACGTCGCGCTGGCGACGAAAGAGGCGCTCGTCGCGGGCGGCGCGCTGGTCGTCGAGGCCGCCGCGCGCGCGGGCCGGCGGCTGCTGCCGGTCGACAGCGAGCACTCGGCTATCCTGCAGTGCTTGGAGGGACGGTCCGCGGGGGACGTCGCGCGGCTGTGGCTGACCGCGTCCGGCGGGCCGTTTCGCCGCACGCCGGCGGAGGCGCTGGTCGCGGTCACCCGCGAGGACGCGCTGCGCCACCCGACGTGGCAGATGGGGCCGAAGGTGACCGTAGACTCCGCCACCTTGATGAACAAAGGGCTCGAGATCATCGAGGCGCACTGGCTGTTCGGGGTTGCGCCCGAGCGGATCGAGGTGGTGGTCCATCCGCAGAGCATCGTGCACTCCTGCGTCGAGCTCGTAGACGGCTCGATCCTGGCGCAGCTCGGACCGGCCGACATGCGTCTGCCGATCCAGGCGGCGCTGACGTATCCGCGCCGCGTACCGCAGGGCATCGCCCGGCTCGACCTGCGCGCGCTCGGCGCGCTCGAGTTCGAAGCGCCGGACGACGCGCGGTTCCCGTGCCTGGAGCTTGCGCGCGAGGCGCTGCGGCGGGGCGGCACCGCGCCCGCGGCCCTCAACGCCGCCGACGAGGCGGCCGTGCGCTTATTCCTCGACGGACGCATCCGTTTTACCGACATCGCCCAGGCGGTGCGCCGCGCGCTCGACGCACACGTGCCGCGGCCGGTCGGCTCGCTCGCGGACGTGCTCGCCGCGGATCGGGAGGCGCGCGCCGCTGTAGAAGCGGTGTGCGCGGCATAATGGAGTTCTGAGACGAGGCACGAAATGGGCAGGAGGCCGCAAGGCCGGCAGTCCTGCGTAAGACAGGGGGACGGGAAGTGTCGACGATAATCCTGGCCGTGCTGGCCTTGGAACTCATGATCCTGGTCCACGAGCTGGGGCATCTCGTGGTGGCGAAGCGGGCCGGGATCCTCGTGCAGGCGTTTGCGATGGGGTTCGGGCCGCGCCTCTTCGCGGTGACCCGCGGCGAGACGACCTACAGCCTCAACCTGCTGCCGATCGGCGGCTACGTGAACATGGCCGGCGAAGACAGCGACAGCCCCGGCGTGCCGTCCGAGCGTACGTTCCGCGGCAAGTCGGTCGGGTGGCGGCTCGCCATCGTGCTCGCGGGGCCGGCGATGAACTTCGTGCTGGCGATCGTGCTGCTGGCGGCGGTGGCCATGTCGTACGGCGTGCCGCTACGCGTGAGCACCCAGGTTGGGACGCTCGTCCCGGACTATCCCGCGGCGCAGGCCGGACTCAAGACCGGCGACACGATCATCTCCGTGGACGGCCGGCTGATGCGCGACGGCCAGCAGATGATCGACCTCATCCACCGCAGCGGGGACCGCACCCTGGCGATTCTCGTCCAGCGCGACGGGCGGAGGTTCATTCTGCACGTGCCGACGCGGTTCGATCCGCGGCAGAAGGTGTGGATCACCGGCTTCTCCCCGACCGTGGTGCGTGGGCGCCTCGACCCCGTGCGCGCGGTGGGCTGGGGTGCCGCGACGACGTTCCGCGACGCGGGCGCGTACCTCGCCGCGCTCGGCAATCTGATCCAGTCCGGGCGTCTCCTCGGCGAGCTCGGCGGGCCCGTGACGGCGGTCAACGTGCTCGGGCAGGCGGCGCACGCCGGCGGGGAGACGTTCCTCTACTTTACGGCGTTCTTCAGTATCATCATCGGGCTGTTCAACCTGTTCCCGCTGCCCGCGCTCGACGGCGGACGCGCGGCGTTCCTGGTGATCGAGGGCCTCCGGCGGCGCCCCGTCGATCCGCGCCGCGAGGGCTACATCCATCTCGTCGGGCTGGCGCTGTTGTTGTGCTTGATTCTCGCGCTCACCGTGCGCGACGTCATGCATCCCGTGCACTTACCGCTGCCGTAACCTGCGCGTGCTACAATAACGCCGATGCATCGGACGAAGACAAGGCGGGTGATGGTCGGGCGCGTGCCGGTGGGCGGAGGCGCGCCGATCGCCGTCCAGTCGATGACCACGACCGACACCCGGGATCCCGAGGCGACGGTCGCCCAGATTCTCGCCCTCGAACAGGCCGGCGTCGAGATCGCGCGGGTGGCGGTGCCGGACCGCGCGGCGGCGGACGCGCTGCCGGCGATCAAGGCCCGCATTCACGTGCCGCTCGTCGCCGACATCCACTTCGACTACCGGCTCGCGCTGGCGTCGCTGGAGGCCGGGGTGGACAAGCTTCGGCTCAATCCGGGCAACATCGGCAGCGAGGACCGCGTGCGCGCGGTCGCCCGCGAGGCCAAGGGTCGGGGCGTGCCGATCCGGGTGGGCGCCAACATCGGCTCCCTTTCCAAGGAAATGCTGCGGAAGTACGGGGAACCCTGCGCCGCCGCGCTCGTCGACAGCGCGCTCGACGAGATCCGGATTCTCGAGGACCTCGACTTTCACGATATCGTGGTCTCGGTCAAGGCGAGCGACGTCGAGATGGCCCTCGAGGCATACACGACGATCGCGGAGCGGATGCCGTACCCGCTCCACGTCGGTATCACCGAGGCCGGGACGACGTGGGCCGGTACGGTGAAATCGGCCGTCGGGCTCGGCGCGATTCTCTCGCGCGGGATTGGTGACACCATTCGGGTCTCGCTCGCCACGGATCCGGTCGAAGAGGTCAAGGCCGGCTTCGAAGTGTTGAAGGCCCTCGGCTTGCGAATGCGCGGACCGATTCTCGTCGCCTGTCCCTCGTGCGGCCGGGCGGACGTGGACATCGTAGCGCTCGCCGAGGAAGTCGAGCGGCGCCTCGCCGCCTACCCGGTGCCGATCAAGGTCGCGGTGATGGGCTGCGCCGTCAACGGGCCCGGCGAGGCCCGGATGGCGGATCTGGGCGTGGCCTGCGGTAAAGGCATGGGTCTGATCTTCAAGCGCGGCCGGATCGTCGCGAGCCTGCCCGAAGCGGATCTGCTCGAGGCCGTGATGAAGGAAGTCGAGGTCGTGGCGCGCGAGAAGCAGGTGGCGGAAGAGAGCTAGACCGGACCGCACCTCGCTCGCGTCGCGTTCGCGCCGCCCGTTTCGCAACCCGATCCCCGCGCAGTCGGTACCGGTCGCGGCGCGCCTGCGCCCCGCAGGGGTTGTGGGGAGTGCGGCGAACCTGCAAGGTCGAATCTCGCGATCTCGCATGGTCGCGAACGAATCTGACTGGGCGGAGGCCATCGCGATGCGCGATATCAAGGTCGAAACGTTGCCGGGGGTGCCGGTCGGCGAACTCCAGGTCGAGATGGTCGAGCGCAAGGGCGTCGGTCATCCCGACTCGATTTGCGACGCGATCATGGATCGCGTGTCCGTCGAACTGAGCAAGGAGTACATCAGCCAGTTCGGGCACATTCTCCATCACAACATCGACAAGGCCTTCCTCGTCGCCGGCGACGCCGACACGCGCTTCGGCGGAGGGAAGATCACGGAGCCGATGCGGCTCATCTTCGGCGACCGCGCTACCTACGGGATCAACGGCAAGGAGCTGCCGATTCGGGAGATCGCGATCCGGACGGCGAAGCACTGGATGCGGGAGAACCTGCGCTTCGTCGATCCGGGCGCCGCGGACGACCAGGACGGTCCCCACGTCACCTACCAGCTTGAGCTGAAGCCCGGCTCCGCGGAGCTGGTCGACATCTTCAGCCGCGACACCACCGGCGCGAACGACACCTCGGCGGCGGTCGGCTACTGGCCGATGACGGAGACCGAGCGCCTCGTCCGGGAGACCGAGCAGTACATCAACTCGCGGACGTTCAAGGAAGAGTTCCCGGAAGCCGGCGAGGATGTGAAGGTGATGGGCGTGCGTCTCGGCCCGGAGCTGCGCCTGACCGCGGCCGTCGCCTTCGTCGATCGGTTTGTCGACGGCGAGGATCAGTATTTCCGGCGCAAGCGACAGCTGCACGAAAACGTCGTCCAGTTCTTGAAGAAGCGCTCGACGCTCGAGCGCGTGCACTTCGATGTCAACACGCTCGACGAGCCGGGCCGCGGGCAGAACGGCGTGTACCTGTCGGTACTGGGTACGTCCGCGGAGTCGGGCGACAGCGGGCAGGTCGGACGCGGCAACAAGGTGAACGGCGTGATCGCGATCAACCGACCGATGGGCACGGAGGCGGCGGCCGGCAAGAACCCAGTGTCGCACGTCGGCAAAATCTATTCGGTCTTCACCCACCAGGTCGCGCAGAAGGTCTACGAGGAAGTCTCCGGCATCCGCGAAGTGTACGTCTGGATGGTCAGCCAGATCGGCAAGCCCATCGACCAGCCCATTACGGCCGCGCAGATCATTCTCGCGAAGGGCGTGCGCCGCGGCGCCGTTGAGCGGCGGGTGCGCGACGTCGTCGATCGCGAGCTGGCCGGGATCAACGTCTTCTGCCGCGACCTCGCCGCCGGCAAGTACAGCGTCTGCTGATCCGGGCGGCCGCCGCCGGTGGATTCCGCCGCCGGCAACGATGTAATTGCAGCCGGCCGGTGAGTCGTCAGGCACGGCTGCCGGGAGCGATCCTGGCGGCCGTGTTCATTTGTGCGGGGTGCGCGGTCGAGCGCGTGCCCGTTGGAGCCGGCCCGCCGTTCCTCCGCGCCGCCGGGCTCGCGCGCGTGTCGGATCTGCACGCGGTGAGCCCTCCCGCCTGGGCGCCGGACGGCCGCCTCCTCGCGTTCAGCACGGCGGATGCGGTGTGGAGCGTCCGGGCGGCGCCGGGGGACCTTGACCGGCGGCGCGTCGCGTCGCTCGCCGGCGTCGAACGTGTGGCCTGGTCGCCGGACGGCCGCGCCCTCGTCGCGCTCGCCGGCGGGCGGCTGTTCGTTGTGGCCCTCGACGATCCCACGCCGCGCCCACTCGTGGCCGCCCGCGGCGTGCGGGATCCGGCGTGGCCTCCCACCGGCCGGAGGGTCTTCGAGCGAAGCACGGACGCCGGCGCCGGACCCGCGTACGCGACCGGCGCGGGTCCGACCACGCTGTGGACGGTGCGTGCCGGCGGGCGCGCGGCTCGCGTCGCATCGCTCGCGTCGGACCTCGAGGTTCGCGCGATTACGTGGCTGGCGGCGGACACGGGATTGGCGGTGAGCGCAGCCCCGCCCGGCGGCCGCGCCGACCGCGTGCTCTACCTGCGTTCCGGCGCGCGGGCGGCGCCGCGCACGCAGATGTTGCCGGCCGGCGGCCGAGACCCGGTCCCCTCGCCGGAGGGACGCTTCATCGCCTATCTCCAAAACGCGGGCGGGCCCGCGCCGGGCGGAAGCGCCGGGGACACGGTCCAGATCGCCGTGATGCGCGCCGACGGATCCGGGCGCCGCGTGCTGACGCCGCCGGGCCGCTACAGCAGCCTTGCGTGGTCACCCGCCGGTACCGTGCTGGCGTACGCGCGACAGGAGGCGGGCCGGACGGCGATCGAGATCGCCGATGTGCTCACAGGCGAACGGCTGTGGCTCGGCGATCACCGGTCGGAACCCGCCGCGTCACCCACGCCGATTGCAATCGTGTGGGCGCCCGACGGCTCGCGCCTCGCCTTCGACACGGGCACGAACGCCGGCTTCGTCTGGATCGCAACGCTCGAGCGGCGGTAGGCCGGCGCGGTTACCCGCGGTCGTTGACCGCAGCCGGCGCGCTCGCCTTGACACAATCTCGGACCGGGGAGACAATGAGTTGTAATGTGTGGGCGGCGGCCCCGCGGACACCCGGCGGGGCCGCGGCACGCGCGGGGGTGACGTCAGTGCCGACCTACGAATACCAGTGTCCGCACTGCGGGCATCGGTTCGAGACGATGCACGCGGTGAACGCAAAGCCGCCGAAGTGCGAGCGCTGCGGCCGCGATGTGCGGCGCGTCTTCACGCCGGTGGGCATCATCTTCAAAGGCTCGGGCTGGCACATCACGGATTACCGCAAGACGCCGCCGCCGGTCGACGGGGAGGCCAAGAAGAGCGAGACCGCCTCCGCGGACAAGAAGTCCGGCGACGGCGGGAAGGCGGACAAGCCGTCGGGCGCCGCTTCACCCGACGGGAAGAAGTCGGGCAGCAAGTCCGTGTCGCGCTCCGGTGGCGGCGGCGCGTCGTAGGAGTCGCGGTGGTGAGTGGGCGCGGCCGGCCGGCCGCGCCCTCGTGCTATCTCTGGCCTTCTTCGCGGCCGGGCCCGCGCCGGGAGGGGCGCAGCCCCCGCCGGCCGCGCCGGCGCTCGCGGTAACCCTCGGATTCGACGGCGCCGTGCGGCCGGGCGCGCCCGTCGCCCTCGACGTGCGGACGCCGCCGATGCCGGCGGGCGGATCGGCCGAACTTATCGTCGACACGCCGGCGCTCGCGCCGCAAACCGGCCGGGCGACCGTTTCTACGGTGGTGTCGTTTCAGGCCGCGGCCGGGGTCGTAGAGCGGCGGCGCGTGCCGATCGTGATCCGCGACGTCCGGCATCCGGTGCGTGTGCGTCTCACCCTCGGCGGCCGCGTCATCGCCCGCGCCGAGGTGCCGGTCGCTCCCGCGCGCGTCGGCGGCCGCCTCGTCGTGCTGGTCTCCGACGTTCGCGCCGGCCTCGGAGCGTTGCGGCGTGTCGATGAGCGCGCCGTCGATGCCTACGTGGGCGCCGACGCGCTGCCCTCGCGCTGGCAGGAGTACACGGGCGTCGATCTCCTCGTGCTGCGGGACCTCGATCCCGCCCGGCTCAGCGACGCGCAGCGCGCCGCCGTGGTGACGTGGGTCCGTCTCGGGGGGCGCCTGCTCGTGATCGCGCGGCCCGGCGTGCCGCTGCCGGCGTTCCTGCGACCCGTGCTTCCGGCCCGCCTCGGCCCGGTGCCGATGCCGGCGCCGGCCGCCGATCTCGTCGCGCGCTTCGGTGGGACGGCGCCGGCAGGGCCCGTCGCCGCGGTCGCGCTCGTCCCGGAGCCGGGCGCGGCGGTCGTGGACGCGGGTGGTCTGACCGTGATCGCGGGCCACGCCGAAGGCGACGGCTACGTCAGCGTCTGGGGCATCGATCCGACCGTGCCGCCGCTCGCGGAATGGGACGGTCGTTCACGGCTGTGGGCGGCCGCGCTCGGCGCGCCGCCTTCCACGCTCGTTGAACCGACCGCGCTCGCCGAGCGCCTCGTGCCGCGCGCCCCGGTGGACCGGTTCTCGCACATCGCCGCGGGGCTGCTGATCGCGCTGTACATCGCCGGCGTGGCCGCCGTGCGGCGCCGGCGTCCCACCGCGGCGGGCGCGTCGTCGGCGGCGGCGGCCGCGGTGCTGGCCGTCGCCGTGTTTGCGACGTTCGCCGTCGGTGCGCGGGGGCGCTCGACCGCGCTGACCCAGGTTGTCGTGTTGCAGC
Source organism: bacterium (assembly GCA_035691305.1). Classification (NCBI taxonomy): domain Bacteria; species bacterium. The sequence goes on along the minus strand of DASSJF010000018.1, from coordinate 22,612 downwards.
GGGCCGCGGGCGCGCCGCTCGCGCGCGCGGTCACCGTGGCCGCGGCGGCCGTGCCTTACGGCGGGCCCGTCGACGTTGCCGCCCCGACCGGCGCGGTCGCCGCGCCGGAAGCCATCACCGGCGACCTGCGAATCGACTGGCGGGACGCGACCGCCGTGCTGGCGGGATCGGCGCGACCGGAGGCGCCGTGGGTATTTCAGGCGCTGACCGCGGTCCCGCTCGCGACGTCGGCCCGGTTCGACCTGGACGCGCAGACACTCGCGACCGATCTCGGCGCCGCCGGGCTGCGCAGCGCGGCGGTGTGGTCGCGCGGCCTTGTCTACCCGCTCGGCGATCTCCCGGCGGGGCGGTCCACGCGCCACGTACCCGCGACCGGGTGGCGCCGCGCGGCGGAGGCGGTCTCGGACGACCGGTCGCCCGCGCGGTTTTTCAGAGAGCCCGGGGAGCAGTATCCCGGCGCGATCGCGCGGTATCCGCGGCCGCTGCTGGTCGGCGAATGGTCCGGCCCGGCGCCCGTCTTTGTGTTGCCGGAGCGGGGCGGGGAGACGGCCGAGCACGTGGTGCTCGTGATTCCGATCGACGGCCCGGCGCCGACGGCGCGGGACGGGCAGCCGTGACCAATCCGGTCCTCCGCGGAGACCTCCGCGCGCGCGCCGGCAGCCGCAAACTCCTGGCGATCGAGCTCTTCTATCTCGGCGTGCTCGGCGTGCTGGTGTGGCTCGGGATGCCTGCGGAGCTCAGCGCGCAGACCGCGGAGCGGACCGCAAGCCTGACGACCGCGCTGCTGGCCGTGCAGGCGATCCTCGTCACCTATTTCGCCTCAGCCTGCGCGGCCCAGGAGATCGCCGTCGAGAGTGAAAAGTCTCCGGTCGATCTCGTCTTCGCGCCCTTCGCGCCGCGGACGATCGTCGTCGGCAAAAGCGCCGCGACGCTGACGACGGCCGGCTACTGGCTGCTGCTGGGCGCGCCGCTCGTCGTGCTGTCGGCCGGCATCCGTCACGATTCGGCGTCCGGGCTCGCGGGCGCAGGAGCTCTGATCGCCGTGGTAGCGTGGAGCGTGGGACAACTGGCGCTGTGGCTCCGCATCGCCGTCGAGTCGGACTTCTCGCGGACGCTCGTCCACTGGGGGTGCCTGCTTGTGGTGTTCGTCGGAACGCTCGGGCTGCCGGCGCCGGTGCGCGTGGTCAATCCCGTCCTCGGTATCGCCGCCGCGCAGCACGGGGCGCTCCCCGCGGTGGTCTACGCCGTGTACACGGCGTTCGGACTCGGCTGTGATGGGGCGGCGCGCCTGACGCTGCGGCGGTATCTCACATGAGCGCGCCGCCCGCGTTCGCCGCGCCGGAAGCCCGCGAGCTCGAACGATTCCTCGAACCCGTCGTTCGCCGGCTCACCGCGGCCGCGGCGGAGCGGTGGTTCGCGCGCGCGGTGGCCGCTGCGGCCGCCGGCCTGCTCGCCTGGGCGCTCGCCACCGCGATCGTTCCGGTGCCGTTTCCGCTGCATCGCCTGCTTCCCTGGGTTGGCGCGGCGGTCGCGGCCGCCGGCGTCATCGCCGGGCGGCTGTGCCGGCCGTCCGTGCTGGTCGCGGCGCGCATTGCCGACCGCCGCGCGGGACTCGCCGACAGGCTCGGCACGGCGGTGGACCTCTTGGGACGTTCTGGGCGTCCCGTCGGTCTCGCGCGCCTGCAGATCCGCGACGCGCTCACCGCCGCGGCGAACCTCGACGCGCGCGCCGTGGCGCCGCTCCGCGCCCCCAAGGATGCGGGGCTCGCGGTCGCGTTGTGCGCCGTGCTCGCCGCGTGGGCTGTGTTCGGCGCGGGGCTCGCCGTGCCGGGGACGCCAGCCGGCCGGATGGTCGCGACGATTCGCCGCGAAGGCCGCGTGCTCGTCGACGTCGGCCGCCGGCTGGATGAAGCGGCCCGCGCGGGTCAGCTGCCGGCGGCCCTGCGCAGTGCGCCCGCCGTGCAGGACGCCGGCCGACGTCTTGAAGCCCCTCGCGTCGGCTACGACGACGCGATCGGACGGGTGCGCGATGTCGTGCGGCAGTTGCAGACCGCGCAGGACAACACCCGCCGCCAGATCGACCAAGCGATGTCACCCGGCCGAAGCGACCGTTCCGGAACCGGCGCGGCCGGCAACGAGGCGGCCCGGCGGGCCGATCAAGCGCAGCGGCTCGACGCGGCGCGGCTGGCGCTCGAAGATCTCGCCGGCGCGCTGCGGCAGGGCAACGGCAGCGCCATGTCCCAGCGGGAGCTCGCGCGCCGGCTGGCCGCGTTGTCGGAGTCGCTTGACCAGTTGGGCGCCCCGTCCGGAGTACGCGCGGGGGTCGACCGCGCCCGGCGCGCCGCGGACAGCGGACGGCGCGACGCCGCGCAGGCCGCGCTGGGCGACGCCCTCCAAGACTTGCAGGGTCTTGAGCGGATGATCGGCGACGAGCAGGCGCTCGGGGACGCGCGCCGGCAGGTGCAACGGTCCGCCGACCGCATTGCGCGGGCCGCCGGCGGCGGATCGGCGCAGTCCGCGCAGCAGTCCGGGTCAGACACGACGTCACAGGCGGCGCCGGGCGCGAATCCCATCACTCCCGGCGGCGAAGAGGCGCCGCCGCCGCCGCCCGGGCCGAACCAGGGAAGCCTGCCCGGCCGGGGCACGGGCCCGGGCCTCGGCGCGCCGATGCCGCGGCTCGGAGGGACCAGAACACAGAGCCGTCTCCAGGGCTTGTCCGGACCAGGGTCGACTCACGTTCGGGAGATTGTCGGACCGGGACGCGCCGCGCCCTCGCAACGCGCGGCGGTTCGCCCGCCGGCCGGCGTGGCGCACGAGATCGACCGCGCGCTCTCGCAGGACCCGCTGCCGGCGGACTACGTCACACTGATCCGCCGGTATTTCGATACGCTCGGAGGTACACCGTGAGCAATCTCGCCGATCGTCCCGCAGCCGACCAGGCCGTCCAGGCCGTGGAGGAGTTCCGCCGCACGTTCGGGCTCGTGCGCGGAGAGTTGGCCCGCGTGATCGTGGGCCATCAGGAACTGCTCGATCTCGTGGTCGTCGCACTCTTCGCCGGCGGGCACGTGCTGCTCGAGGGCGTGCCGGGCCTCGGCAAGACGCTGCTCGTCCGCGCGCTCGCGCAGGCGCTCGATCTGCGCTTCGCCCGCATCCAGTTCACGCCTGACCTGATGCCGGCGGACATTCTCGGCACAAACCTCGTCGTCCAGGACGACGCCGGGCGACGCCGGTTCGAGTTTCAGCCGGGCCCGATCTTCGCGCAGATTGTGCTCGCCGACGAGATCAACCGGGCGACCCCGAAGACGCAATCGGCGCTGCTCGAGGCGATGCAGGAGCACGCGGTGTCGATCGCCGGTGAATCGCGGGCGCTCGACGAGCCGTTCTTCGTGCTGGCCACGCAGAACCCGATCGAAATGGAGGGTACGTACCCACTGCCCGAAGCGCAACTCGACCGCTTCCTGTTCAAGCTGCGCGTCGTCTTTCCGGGACTCGACGACCTTCGCGAGATCGCCGAGCGCACGACGGGGCCCGAGACACCCGAAGCGCGCCGGGTCGTCGATGGCGCGACGCTCCGCCGGCTGCAGGCGGTGGCGCGCGAGGTGCCGGTCGCGTCTCACGTGCAGGAGTACGCCGCGCGGCTCGTGCTCGCGACGCATCCGGAGCCCGAGCGCACTACCGATACGGCCCGGCGGTTCGTGCGGTACGGCGCGAGCCCGCGAGGCCTGCAGGCGCTGATCCGCGCGGGCAAGGTGCGCGCGCTCGCCGCGGGCCGGGCGCACGTGTCGGCGGACGATCTGCGGGCGCTCGCCGTACCGTCGCTGCGCCACCGCATCCTCCTGAACTTCGAGGGCGAAGCGCAGGGGATCGACGCCGAGCGCGTCATCGAGGACGCGCTGCGGCGCACCGAGGCGGAGACGGCGGGGGCCCTCAACGCCTGAGGCGCCGGCTTTCGTGATGGCCTCCGACCGTCCGATCCCCGGGTCCGCGTCCCCCGTCCGGCCCGGCGACCGGCCGTCTGCCGGCGGACTGGCCGGCCACGTGGCAATCACCGCCGGGGAGGAAAGCGCCGGGCTGCTCGATCCGGCGTTTCTGCAGCGGCTCGAGGCCCTCAGCCTCGTCAGCCGGCGCCGCGTCCGCGGCAGGCAGCACGGCGAGCGGCGCAGCCTGGTGCGGGGGCGCGGCATCGAGTTCGACGATTACCGCGCGTACGAACCCGGCGACGACTACCGGTACATCGACTGGAACATAGCCTCCCGTCTCGACCGCCTCTTCGTAAAGCTCTTTAGCGAGGAAGAGGATCTCGACGTGCGGCTGCTCGTCGATACGAGCCGCTCGATGGCGGCCGGGTCGCCGAGCAAGCTGCGGCTCGCGAAGCAGCTCGCCGCGGCGATCGGTTACATCGGCCTCGTCAACCTCGACCGCGTGGAAGTCGGCGCATTTTCGTCCGGGCCCGGCCCGAAGCTGAGCCGGCTGCGCGGCCGCGACCGCGCCTTCGACCTGCTACGGTTCCTGGACGGAATCGGGCCTGGGGGGACGACCGATCTCGGCCATGCGCTGCGGCGCGCACTCGAGGAGTCGCCGCGGCGCGGCCTGCTCGTCGTGATTTCGGATCTCCTCGACCCTCTCGGCTACGAGGACGGGTTCCTCCGCGCGCGTCACCACGGCATGCAGACGTTCGTGATCCACGTGCTCGCGGAGGAGGAGTTGTCCCCGCGTCTCGCCGGCGAGCTCAGGCTCGTGGACGCGGAGACCGGCCGGGCGGTGGAGGTGACGGTCGACGCCGAGGCGCTGCGGGCGTACGCCGTCGCCCGCGACGCGTACCTCGAGGACGTTCAGCGCTTCTGTTTCCGGCACGGCATCGACTACCTGCGGACGACGTCCGGCGTGCCGGCCGACGCGCTCGTGCTGCGGTACCTCCGGCAGGGAGGGCTCGTGCGGTGAGCTTCGGCGTTCCCGCGGCGCTCTGGGCGCTGGCCGCGATTCCGATGCTCGTCGTCCTCTACCTGCTGCGCGTGCGGCGCCGCGAGCAGGTCGTGAGCAGCGTGCTCTTGTGGGTGAAGTCGCAGCCGTCGGCGTCGGCGTTCCGCCCGTCGCGGCGCATCGAACGCAGCCTGCTCCTGCTGCTGCAGATCGTCGCCGCGGCGGGCTTGGCCGCGGCGCTCGCGCAGCCGGCGCTGCTCGGCTGGACCGCCGAGCGCGGCGACGTCGCGCTGGTGCTCGACGCGTCGCTCTCGATGCGGGCGCGGGATGTTGCCCCGACGAGGTTCGACCGGGCCCGGGCCGAGGCACGCGACGTGCTGGCGCGCCTCGGCCCGGGCCACCGCGCCGCGCTGGTCCTCGCCGCGGACCGGCCCATCGTGCTCGTGCCGCCGACGGAGGATCGCGGCCGCGTCGCGGCGGCGCTCGCCGATGCCCGGCCGTGGGACGTCGCGGGCGACATTCGCGCGGCCGTGACCCTCGCGGCGCAGCTCGTGCCGGGGTCGCGGGGGCGCATCGTCGTGTGGACGGACGCCGCGCGGACGTCCGTGCCGGCGCTTCCGAACGTCGCCGCACGCATCCTCGGCACGGCGGACGCCAACACCGGCATCGTCGCGCTGCGCGTGCTGCGGGACGGGCAGCGCGCCCAGGCGCTCGTGCGTGTGACCAACTTCGGCCGCGCGGCCGTGCGCGCCCCGCTCCGGATCACGCGGGACGGCGCCGACGTTTACGCCGTGACGCTCGCGCTCGCCGGAGGCGAATCGCGCACGGTGGTGTTTCCGGTCGCGGCCGCGGGCGCCGGAGTGCTCCGCGCGCAGCTCGACGTGCAGGATGCGCTGCCGGACGATAAGACCGCCGAGACGCCGCTTGCGCCGGCGCCGCTGCCGGCCGTGCTCGTCGTAGGACCCGACGATCCGCCGCTCGAGCGGCTGCTGCGCGTCGCGCCGGTGTCGCGCGCGGCCGTGACGCGCGACACCGACCCCGCGGCGTGGCGCGGCTACGACGTCGTGATTCTCGACCGCGCGGCGACCGGCGCGGTGCCGCCGGGCCGCTATCTCGCGATCGGCGCCGTGCCGCCCAACCTGCCCGCCAACCCTTCCGGCACCGTCGTGGCGCCCGAGATCGCCGCGTGGGACCGCCGTGATCCGATGCTGCGCTTCGTCGACTTTGCGGACGTGCACATCCGCCAGGCGCTGCGTCTCGAGCCCGAGGGCGGGCGCGTGCTCGCGGCCGGTCCGACGCCGCTCGTGTGGGCCTACGACGAACGCGGCATCCGCGCCGTCGTTCTGGCCTTCGGCCTCGCGGACTCGGATCTGCCGCAGCACGTCGCGTTTCCCGTGCTCTTCGTCAATGCCCTCGCCTGGCTCGGCGGCGACACCGCGGATCTCCGGGCCGGACAGACGGTCGATATCTCCGCGGCGGGGATGGACCGCGCCGAACTCCTGCGGCCGGACGGCACGCAAAGTGCCGTGACGGCCCGGGACGGCGTGTTTTCGATTCCGCTGCCGCGCGCGGGCATGTACCGGCTGGTATCCGCGGCCGGGGAGCGACTGCTGCCGGTCGCGCTCGGATCGGAGCGCGCGGGGCTGATCGCGCCGGGGGCGGCGGTGCCCGGGCCCGGGCCGTCCGCGACGGGTTCCCAAGCGCTGGCGCGGCTTGCGCTGTGGCCGTGGTTCGTCCTGGGGGCCGCCGCGGTCGCGCTCGGCGAGTGGGCGCTCGCGACGCGCCGTCACGGCGGAGACGCCTGATGCCGCTTGTCACCTTTGCCCGGCCGCTCGCGCTGCTGTTCCTGCCGTGCGTGGTCCTCGCGTTGCGGCTCGGCCGCCGCCGCCCCGGGCGGCGGTGGCGCCTCGCGTCGGCGCTGCGCGCGGCGATGCTGACCTGCCTCATCCTGGCGGCGGCCGGTCCGGCCGTCCGCGTGCCGGCCACCGGCGCGTCCGTCGTGTTCGCGGTCGATCGTTCGCTCAGCGTGACGGCCTCGGGCGCAAGGGACGCGGAAGCCGCGTTCGTGCGGGGTGCCCTTGCCCGTATGCGTTCGCAGGACAGCGCCGGTATCGTGACCTTCGGCGGCCGCCCCGCGCTGCGGGCGTCGGTCGCGCCGCGCATCGCGGCGGGCGACCTCGGCGTGGGGCCTGAGCCCGATGCGACCGACATCGGCGCCGCCCTGGATCTCGCGCGCAGCGTCCTCCCGGCCCAGGGCGCGCGGCGGATCGTGCTGCTGAGTGACGGCGGACAGAACGCGGGAGATGCGGCATCCGCGGCGCGCGCGGCGGCCGCGGCCGGGATTCCGATCGACGTCGTGCCGGTCGGCGCCCCCCCGGCACCCGACGTGTACGTCGACGACGTCGTCGCCCCGGCGGAGGTGCGGCCCGGCGAGACCTATGAGGTGCGCGCCGTGCTGCAGGCGACGGCGTCCGCGACGGCGGCCGTCACCCTCCGGCGGAACGGTGTGGTAAGCGCCGTGCGATCGCTGTCGCTTCCTGTCGGCGAGACCGCGGTGCGGTTCCCCGAGGTGGCGCTCACCCCGGGACCCATCCGCTACACCGTCGACGTCGACGCCTCGCCGAGCGCGCTCGCAGGCAACAAGCGGGGCGAGGCACTCGTCGTCGTTCGGGGACGGCCGCGCGTCCTGTTCGTCGCCGACGGCCCGCGGCCGGTCGCGGACTGGCTTCGCCGGCAGGCACTGGAAGTCGACGTGCGGTCGCCGGACGGGGTGCCGGCATCACCGCTCGGTCTCGCCCCGTACGCCGGCGTCGTGCTGGACGACGTGCCGGCCACCGCGCTGAGCCGGGCGCAGCAGGAAGCGCTCCGCACGTTCGTCGCAGAGGCCGGCGGCGGCCTGGCCGCGATCGGCGGCCCGCACGCATTCGGCGTCGGCGGCTACGCCGGCACGCCCGTCGAAGATGCGCTCCCCGTCAAGATGGACGTCCGCCAGACCGCGACGCTCCCGACCGTAGCGGTCGTGCTCATCATCGACTCCTCGGGCAGCATGGAAGCGTTCGGGACAGAACTGGCCAAGGAAGAACTCGCGAAAGAGGTCGCCGCGTCCGTGATCGACCACCTGGGCGAGCACGATCTCATCGGCGTGATCACGTTCGATCAGGAGTACCGCTGGCTCGTCCCGATGACCGAGGCGCAGTACCGCGCCCGGGTGCTCGATGAGATCTCGCGGCTGCAGGCCGGCGGCGGCACGCTCATGTATCAGCCGCTCGAGGCGGCGCACGCCGCGCTGCGCAATTCGCCGGCGCGTCTCCGGCACGTGATCGTGATGAGCGACGGGCTCACCGATCCCGGGCCGCCGGGCACGAGTTTCCGCGCGCTCGCGACAGGCATGGCCCGCGACCGGGTCACGTTGAGCACCGTGGCGATCGGCAACGACGCGGACCGGCCCTTCATGCGCAATCTCGCGGCGTGGGGCCTCGGCCGCAGCTACTTCGCGAAGAATCTCTACGCGATCCCCGAGATCTTCACCACCGAGGCGTTTCTCGCGACGCGGTCGTACCTGATCGAGACGCGCTCGCCGTTGAGCCGCTCGGGCGCGGCGCCGACGCTGGCGGGTCTGCCGGCGCCTCCGCCGGTCGACGGCTACGTGGCAACCGTGCCCAAACCGGCAGCCGACGTGGCGCTCGTGAGCCCGCGGCGCGACCCCGTCCTCGCGACCTGGCAGTACGGCCTCGGCCGCGCCGTCGCGTTCACGTCTGACGACGGCCTTCGCTGGACGTCGGGATGGCGAACGTGGCCGGACACGGCGCGGTTCTGGTCGCAGGCCGTCCGATGGATGCTGCGCGACGAGGGGAGCGGGCTCTACGCTCAGACCGTGGCGGACGGGGGCGAGGGCCATGTCGTGTTGGACGTGCGCCGCGCCGACGGCGCGCCGTGGAGCGGCCTCGGGGTCACCGGCCGGGTGTCGGCGCCGGACGGTGCGGAGCGGGCGATCACGCTGCCGGAAACCGTCCCCGGACGGTATGAAGGTGCCTGGCCCGCCGCGGCGCCGGGCACCTACAAGGTCGTGGTGGCCGCGCGGGATCCGGCGCGCGCCGCGCCCGTCGGAACGCGCATCGCGGGGCTCGTCGTCCCGTACTCGCCGGAGCTGCGCCCGGCGCCGGGCGGCCCCGCGCTGCTGAGCCGTATCGCCGAGACCGGCGGCGGGACGTTTCTCTCCGATCCCGCCGACGCCTTCCGGCCGGGACGCGGCAGCGGATCCCGCGACGCGTGGCCGCCGCTCGTCGCCGCCTCGCTCGTGCTGCTCGTCGGCGAGGTGGCGGTGCGGCGCGTGCCGGCGCTCGCGGATCGTCTCGCGCTGGCGGCCGCGGCGCTCATCCGGTGGCGTGAAGGCTCCGCCGCCGCGCGCGCCGGAGACGACGCGGCCTACGAAGCGGCGGACCGGTGGGCGGCGGACGAGGCGGCGCACGCGGAGGAGGACGCGCTGCGGGCATCGTCCATGGAGCACGCCGCGCGGTTGTACGTCGCGCGGCTGCGCGGCGGGCGCCGGGACTAGCGTCTTTGCGCGGATCGCTCGGCCGGTCCGGGTTTAGGGCGCGGCCAACGCGCGCCGGCTCAGCCGCAGACCGTCAGCAGCGTCTCCGGACTCTCGAACCGGTGATCCGGCTCCGTTCCCAGCAACTCGGCGCGACGCATCGTGCCCCAGAGTGCGGCGCCGGCGCCGGCGCCCGCTCCGCGCGCGGCCGCCATGTCCTCGACGCTGTCCCCGACCATGAGCGCCTCGGCCGGGGCGACACCGAGCAGCCGCGCCCCGAGCGTTACCGGTTCCGGATCGGGCTTGTGCCGGGAGACGTCCTCGTCGACGACGATCGCGCGGCACCACCGGTCGAGGCCGAACGCGCGCACCGCGGCGCCGGTGGTGGCGCGGCGCTTAGACGTGACGATGCCGAGCAGGTAGCCGCGCGCGCCGAGCGCGTCGAGCACGGCCGGCACGCCGGGAAACAGCCGCGCGCGCTCGTCGTGCATCTCTATGTACCGCCGCAGGTATTCCTTCGTCAGCTCGTCGGCGCGGGCCGGCGCGATGGCGTGGAACTTGGCGCGCACCGGCCAGCTCCACGTCCGCAGCGTTTCCTCGCGGTCGAGCGTCCGCCCGAGCAGCGTCCGGCAGGTCTCGACGAAGGACGTGACGATCAGGTCGGCGCTGTCGAGGAGCGTGCCGTCCATGTCGAACAGGACGGCCCGGTAAGGTTTCGGGGCGGCGGTCATCCGCGCCAGGCGTCGGCCGGGCGGCCTTCCCACATCGCCGTGTAGAGGGAAAGCAGCGGCTCGCCGGCCAGCGGCCGCGGGTTGTTGGGACGCGGATAGCGGGCGAGGCACTCGTCGACGAGCTCGGGCAGCCGCTCGCGCTCGAGGCCGAGCGTACGCAGCGCCTCCGGCATGCCGACGTCGAGGCCGAGCGACTGCACGCGCCGCACCGCGTCGCCGCCTGCCGGCCCGCCGAATGCTCCGTCGCCTCCGTTTCCTCCGGCCGCCGCGGCGATGCGCCGCAGCCGGTCCGCCGCGGCGTCGCGGTTGTACGCCATCGCGTACGGGAGTGCGAGCGCGCACGAGAACCCGTGCGGCAGATGCAGCCGGTTCGCGATCGTGTAGGCGATGGAGTGCCCCAGGATCATGCCGGCGTTGAGCGTGAGGCCGCCGAGGTACGCGGCCAGCATCATCTGCGCCCGGGCCCGCGCGTCGCCGCCGTCGGCGTAGGCGCGCGGCAGCGCCGCGAAGATCAACCCGACGCCCTGCGATCCGGTGAGGTCGGTCAGCGGGGTTGCGCCCGCCGACAGCATCCCTTCGACGCAGTGGCTCAGCGCGTCGAGGCCGGTGTGGGCCGTGACGGTCTTCGGGAGCGAGTACGTCAGACGGGGATCGAGCAGTACCCCCGCGGCCAGCAGGTTGGGGTGATTGTTCGCGAAGGCCTTCTGGCCGTTGTGGATGATCACCGCGTTCTGGCTGGCCTCCGCACCCGTGCCCGCGGTCGTGGGCACGAGCACCGTCGGGACCGAGGGTTCGGCAAAGCGGCGGTTTCCGCCGGGCGCGTTGGTGTACAGAAGGACGCCGCCCGGGTTGCGGACGAGGGCGGCCGCGAGCTTGGCGACGTCCATCACGCTGCCGCCGCCCACCGCGCAGACCACGACCGGAGAAACGCGGCGGGCGACCGCCGCCGCGCGATCCGCGACCTCGGCGCTCGGCTCTCCCGGGATGTCCGCGAAGCGTTCGATCGAAAAGCCGGCGGCCGCGAGCCCGTCGGCGACCGGCTGCGCGAGTCCCAGGTTGTCGACCACAGCGTCCGTCACGAGCAGCGCCGTACCCGGCGCGACGGCGAGCTCCGCCAGGCACTCGCCGATGCGTCCGGCGGCGTCCTCGCCGTACCAAACACGGCTTGGGCCGCGGAACGGGCGGACGCCGGCGGGCGTCGATGGCGCGGACACGAACGGGATGATACCATCGGGTCGGCATGGGGTAAAGGAGGCGTAGCGGGTGGCGCAGGCCGAGATCGGTATTTTCGGGGGGTCGGGCTTTTACTCTCTCCTCGATGACGCGCGCGAGGTGAAAATCGAAACGCCTTACGGCGAGCCCGCCGACACGGTGACAGTCGGGGAACTGGCCGGGCGTTCGGTCGCCTTCCTGCCGCGCCACGGCCGGACGCACCGCCTACCGCCGCACCGCATCAACTATCGCGCGAACGTCTGGGCAATGAAATCGCTCGGGGTGCAGTGGCTGGTCGGCCCCTGCGCGGCCGGGAGCCTGCAGGCGGCCGTACGTCCCGGCGACTTCGTGGTGTGCGACCAGTTCGTCGACCGGACATGGGGCCGCGCGGACACGTTCTACGACGGGCCGGTGACAACGCACGTGTCGGCGGCGGACCCGTACTGTCCGACGCTGCGCCGGCTCGCGGTGGACGCGGCGAAGGCGGTGGGCATTCCGGTGCGCGACCGCGGCACGGTCGTCGTGATCCAGGGGCCGAGGTTCAGCACGCGGTCGGAGAGCCGGTGGTTCCGCGACCGGGGGTGGGAGGTTATCAACATGACCAACTATCCCGAGTGTATTCTCGCGCGCGAGCTCGAGCTCTGCTACGTGAACATCTCGTTGATCACGGACTACGACGTCGGGGTGGAAGGCGATCCGTCGGTCGACCCGGTGAGCCACGAGTCGGTGCTGCGGGTGTTCCGGGAGAACAACGAACGGCTGCGCCACCTGCTGGTGGCCCTGATCGAGCGCGTGCCGAAGACGCGGGACTGTTCGTGCGGGCACGCGCTGGCCACCGCGCGGATCGAATAGAGGGTCGGGCGGACGGCGGCGGTGATGGTGCGGGATCGGGCCGGGCGGATCAGCGGGATCCTGGTGTTTGCGCTCGGCGTGCTGCTGCTGGTGGCCGTGTTCTACCTTGCCTACATCGAGCTGGTCGCGTCCGGCGCGCTGGCCGGCACGGCGGGCGGCCGGTCGGCGGGCGACATGGCGCTGTTTGTGGCGGCGAAGGGACTCTTTCTTTTCGTGCTGGGGTTTGTCGCGTCGGCGATCGCCAATAAGGGGATCGCGTTCTATCAGGCCGCCGGGGGGCAGGACGCCGGCTAACGACGGCGCGCCGTGTGGAGGCGAAGATGGAACTCGATGTGGCAGTGCGTACCAACGGCGATGTAACGGTCGTCGACGTGGCGGGCGAGGTGGATCTGTACACGGCGCCCCGCCTCGAAGAGGCGCTGACCAAAGCCGCCGGGCGGACGCCGCCGCTGATCGTCGTCAACCTCGGCCGCACCACTTATCTCGACAGCACGGCGCTGCGCGTGCTGACCGCCGTCTTCAAGCGCGTCCGCGAACGGCGGGGGGAGATGGCGATTGCGGAGGTCCAGCCGAAGATCGCTAAACTGTTCACGCTCACCGGCCTCGACCAGGTGCTGCCGCTCTACCCCACTGAGCGCGAAGCCCTCGCGAAGGTTCACCCGGCGGCCGGGACCTAGCCGGGCGAGCCCAGCATGAGGCGGGGCAGCAGGATCCGCGGCAAGATCGCCGCGGTGATCCTGATCTGCATGATCCCGGTGCTGGTGCTCGCGATCGTGCTCTACGCCGAGCGCACCGCGGACCTGCGGAACACCGTCGTGCGCTCACAAGAAGACCTCGCCCGTGCGCTTGCCGAGCAGGTCACCGCATTTTTCTCAAACGCCGTCCACACCGAGCGCCTCGCCGGCGCGGCGGTTACCGCGCAGCCGTACCCCGTCAGCGGCATTGCGCAGCTCTTCGCCGGGATCCGCCGCGCGGAGCCGGCGTTCCGCCGCCTGACGCTTGCCGATCTCTCCGGGCGGGTCGAGGCGGGCGATCCGCCGCCGGCCCCCGGAACGCGGCTCAGCGGTGCGGCGTACGAGCAGGTGCGGGACGGCGCGCCATGGGCAGTCGGGCAGCCGCAGTCCGTCGGCGGACATCCGCTCGTGGAAGTCACGACCGCGATCATGAGCGGCGACCGACGGGTGGCGCTCGTCGACGGCGTCGTCGACCTGACGCTGCTGCCGGCGTCGGCGCCAAGCGCCACCACGCCCGATGCGGACGCCGTGGTGCTGGACCGCGACGGGCGCATCATGTTCGACCTGCGGGCCGGTGCGCGGCCGGCGGACTCGCTCCGGGCGGCGCCGGCCGTCGCCGCGGCGTTGCAGGGCCGCGTGGGCGACATCACCGCCTATAAGGATCCGCAGACCGGCCGGCGCGACATCGGCGCGGCGGTGCCGATCTCGTCGCTGGGGTGGGCGGCCGTTGTCCTGGCGCCGGAATCGTCCGCCTTCGACCCGGTCCGGCGCGAGACGGCGACCGAGGCGATCTGGCTCTCGGCCTACGTCATCGTCGGGCTTGGGCTGGCGTGGGTGCTCGGCGGCGAGCTGAGCCGGCCGATTCAGGCGCTGGCGCGCGCCTCGGAACGGGTGGGGCACGGGGAGGTGGGCTACCGCGTGCCCGTCCGGCGCACCGACGAGCTCGGAGACCTGGCGGCCGCTTTCAACGATATGAGCGCGCAGTTGGAGCGGTACGTCCGCGAGATGAGCGCCGTGCAGGCCGTGAGCGACGTCGCGCTCTCCACGGTTCGCGTGGACGACCTGCTGCCGCCGCTCGTGCAGCGCATCGTCTCGGCGCTCGACGGCGACAGCGGCGTGATCTGGTTTGTCGACGACACGACGGGCGAGCTCGCCGTGCCCGAGGGATTTCACGCCATCCCGGGAACGGTGCGGCGTCTCAGCCCCGGAGAGGGGCTTGCCGGGCGCACGGCGCGCGGCTACCGCGCCGTGCAGGTTGTCGACCGAGCCTCGTTGCGGGCCGTCGATCCCGACCTCGCCGACCACGGCGTGCAGGCGGCGCTCAGCGTGCCGCTCCGCGCCGGCGGCGCGACGATCGGGGTGATGCAGGTCCTCGCGCGCAGTCCGCGCGAGTTCGGGCCGGCGGAGATCCGCCTCGTCGAAACATTTGCGGACCGTGTCGCGCTGGCCGTCAGCAACGCCCGCGCCTACGAACGGCAGCAGGAGATCGGCCGGATCATTCAGCAGGCGCTGATGCCGGCGCCCACCGTCCGGCTGCCCGGGCTCGCGGTGGCGGGGCGGTACCAACCGAGCCGTGAGGTCGGCGGCGACTTCTACGCGGTGCTGCCGCTCGACGACGGGCGCGTCGGCCTCGGCATCGCCGACGTGGCGGGCAAGGGCATTCCCGCCGCAACTCTCGCCGCGCGCACCCGATATCTGTTGGAGGCGCTCGCGCAGGACGGCCGCGATCCCGCCGACGTGCTGTCCCGGCTGAACGCGGCACTGGTGCGGGACTCGGCCTCGTCGCTGTTCGTGAGCCTGTTCTACGGCGTGCTGATGCCCGCGGCTGGGACGTTCCGGTACGCGAGCGCGGGGCACGTGCCGCCGGTGCTGCTGCGGGCCGGCGAGCCGGAGGGCCGGTTGCTCGACGTGACAGGTCTGCTGCTTGGTATTCTGCCGGACGCACGGTACGTCTCGCACGAAACCGCGGTCGACCCCGGCGACCTCATCGTCCTCTACACGGACGGGGTGACCGAGGCGCGCCGGTCGGACGGCGAGCTCTTCGGCGAGCCGCACCTGGCCGCGGTCGTCACGGCGGCGCGGGACGGTACCGCGGAAGACGTGGCCGACACCGTGATGCGGGCGGTGACCGACTGGGCAGGTCCCGGTCCGCGCGACGACCGTGCGCTGGCCGTCGTGCACCTGCTGCCGGTCGGCGCACCCGCGGCGGTGCCGCCGGATCAGGCCGCGACTACGGCCTCCTGAGCGGACAGAACGAAGGTCAGGGCCGGCGGGAAAGCAGGAGGGCTGCGGCGAGCAGGACGCCGGTGCGCTGGTGCAGTTGTGCGGTGCCGCGGAGGGCGAGGCTGAGCGCGACCGGATCGCTGTCCCGGGCGAGGCGGCGGCACAGGGACACGGCCGCGGGCGCGGTGAGGAGCGCGGCAAGACACAGCGGCGGCGACGCCCCGACGGCCACGCCTGCGATGACCGCCGCGTAGGTCAGTACGACGAGCAGCGTGTATTCGGCGCGCGTCGCGCGCGGGCCGATCAGCGTGGCCATCGTGCGCTTTCCGCTCCGGCGATCGCCGTCGATGTCGCGGAGGTTGTTCACGACGAGCACGGCCGTGACGAGCGCGGCCATCGGAAGCGACAGCCACCAGGCGGTCGGGCCGAGCCCGCGCGCCTGCACGAAGTACGCCCCGAGGACGATCACGGGCCCCATGAACACGAAGACCACGAGGTCTCCGAGACCGACGTAGCCGAGCGGCAGGGGACCGCCGGTATACGCGTACCCGGCCAGCACGCTCAGGACCCCCGCGGCCAGTACCGGCCACCCGGCGACGGCGGCGAGCCACAGCCCGAACGCGCTTCCGGCCGCGAACAGCGCGAGGCCGCCGGCCAGCACCGCGCGCGGCGACAGCAGCCCGTGCTGAATCAGGCCGCCCGGCCCGATCGACTCGCCGGTATCCACCCCGCGCACGTAGTCGTAGTAATCGTTGGTCATGTTGGTGCCGGCCTGGATCGCCGCCGCCCCGCCGAGCGCGGCGAGGAAGATGAGGGCCGTGAAGTGACCGTCGCGCGCCGCCGCGGCCGTTCCGAGTAGCACCGGCGTGACGGATGCGGTGAGCGAGTAGGGTCGCGCGGCGCGCCACCACAAGGCCGGCCGTCCGCCGCGGCGCACCGCTGCGCCCGCGGGCCGTTCTTCCACCGCGGGCGGCTCTGCGGCCCGCGTCATGCCCGCCACGGAATGACGCGCCGCTCGAGCCAGTCCAGCGCGGCCGTGGCAATCCACCCCAGCGCGGCGGTGACGAGCAGCCCTGCGAACATCACGTCGATCGCGAAGATCTGATACGCGCGCCAGATCAGATGCCCGATGCCGGCGTCGGACCCGAGCAGCTCGGCGCCGACGATGACGATCAGCGCGAAGCCCATTCCGAGCTTGAGCCCCGTGAAGATCGACGGGAGCGCGCCCGGAAGCGCCACGGTCGTGACGAGCGCGGACCGGCGGGCGCCGTAGGCGCGCGCGACGCGGGCGTACGATTCGTCGAGCCCGAGGACGCCGGCCATCGTGTTGAGCAGCACCAGGAAGAAGATGCTGAGCGCGACGATGCTGAGTTTCGACGCCTCACCGATCCCGAGGTAGAAGATGATGAGCGGGTAGACCGCGATCTTCGGAATGGGATAGATCGCGGAGACGAGCGGCATGATCGCGGCGCGCACGGACCGGCTGAGCCCCATCGACAGTCCGAGCGCGACGGCCGGCGCTGCGCCGAGCAGGAAGCCGATCACGATGCGCTGTACGCTCACCGCCACGTTGTACGGCAGCTCGCCGCTCCGGGTCATCGCGGCGAGCGTGCCGAGCACGACGCTCGGCGGAGGCACGTAGCGGGCGTCGAGGACGCCGGCCCGGCTGAGGGCCTCCCAGACCGCCAGGAACACGATCGGCGAGAGGAGGGTGAGCGCGCGATCGGCGCGGCGGGGGATCACCGCTTTCCCGTCGGGGGCCCGGCTGACGCCGGGCCGCGCGGCGACTCCGCGGCGCGCAAACTTGAAATTTGAGCGGGCAGCGATGTACTCGCAGCGAGCTCGTTTTCGAGCTCGTCCCACAGGCGGGCCGTGAACGCGCCGTAGGCCGGATCGCGCCGCACCTCACGGTATTCACGAGGACGCGCGAACGGCACCGGGATGTCGGCTTTGATGCGGCCGGGCCGGGCGCTCATCACGAGCACGCGGTCGGCAAGCCGTGCGGCCTCGTCCAGGCTGTGCGTCACGAACAGCACCGTCGGGCGCCGCTCCTCCCACAGGGCGAGCAGCTGGTCTTGGAGGACGAGCCGCGTCTGCTCGTCGAGGCTCGCGAACGGTTCGTCCATCAGCAGTACCGTCGGATCCGTAGCCAGCGCCCTCGCGATGCTGACGCGCTGGCGCATCCCCTCGGAAAGCTGCCGCGGATACGTGTCGCGGAACGCCGCGAGCCCGACACGGCGGAGTTCGGCCTCGGCGCGCCGGGACCGCTCGGGGCGCGGGACGCCGAGCATGCGCAGTCCGTACTCGACGTTGCCGAGGACCGTCATCCACGGAAAGGTGCTGACGCCTTGGAATACGACCGCCGCGGCGAGCCGCCGGGGCCCCGCCGGCGGGACCGCGACCTGGCCCGCCGACGGGCGCAGCAGCCCTGCCAGCACGTGCAGCAGTGTCGTCTTGCCGCAGCCCGACGGTCCGATGAGCGCGCAGAATTCGCCCGGCGCGATACGCAGCGACACGTCCCGCAGCGCCGCGATCTCGCCGCGCTCGGTGCGGTAGCCGTGCGTCACCGCCGACGCGGCGAGCGCGGCGGGCCCGGTGAGGATGGCGGTACTCACGGCGCCGGCGTGAACGGTCCCGCGAGCGCGAGCGCCCGCCGCACGAACGACGTGTCGACATAGGCCTGCGGCGGCAGCGGCTTCGTGTAGGTCAGCTCGCCGCGCGTCCGGAAGAACTCCTCGAGCCGCACGAAGTCGTTGAAGTTCATCGCGCCGTTCGGTTCGTAGTACGGACGCCGCGCCCGCGCCACCACGTCCGCCGGCACGCCGGTGTACTTCTGCACGATCCGCGCGACGTCGGGCCGGCGGAACCCCGCCCCGTACAGGTCCCGGCACGCGCGGAGCCACGCCACCATGAAGCCCACCGCGTAGTCGGGGTGGCCGCGCATGAATTCGCCGCCGAAATACGCCGCGGTAACCTGGACGCCGTTGATGAAGTCGTCGCTCAAGACCGAGATCTGCCCCCGGTCCTCCGCGAGGGTGGCGAGCGGCTCACCGAGGAGGCCCGCGGCGATCGCGCCGTTGGTGAGGGCGGCCGGCACCTCGGGAAAGTTTACCTCCACCGGCTGGATGTCGACCATCGTCAGCCCGCCGTGCAGCATCGCGGCGTTGAGCCAGAACTCGGTGGCGGATCCCAGCACGTTGATGGACACGCGTTTGCCGCGGAGGTCGCGGACGGTACGGATCTCGCCTGCGTCGCGGGCACGGCGGCTGATGACCAGCGGCGTGCTTACCGGCGGCCGTTCGAGGTGAACGGGGCCGACGACTTTGAAGTCGAGCCCGCGCGCCGCCGCGTTGAAGACGCCGGCGCCCAGGCCGCCGATCACCGCTTCCGCCCGGCCGCTAGCCAGCACAACGAACGCGGAGGTGCCGCCCGGCGTGCTGATCAGTTCGACGTCGAGGCCTTCGCGGGTGAAATAGCCCCGCTCGATCGCTACGTAGAGCGGCGCGAAGATCAGGACGGGAACGTGCACGACGCGGATGTGGAGGACGGACCGCGTCTGCGCGCGCACGCGCGCGGGCGTCCAAAGGCTCGACCCCGCGCCGAGCGACGCCGCGCCGAGCGCCATGGTGAAGAAGGTCCGCCGGTTCATCACTGTTCGATCTCCTTTCGCGCGTCCGACGCGCCGATGCTGCGCAGCAGCAGCAGCCGAAGGTCGGGAAGGCGATCGGTCACGCGTCCGTCGCCGGCCACGAGCCATTGCGTGATCACCTCGTTGAGCGTGCCGAGCCACGCCTGAGCCGCGAGCGCCGTGTTCTGGGCGGGGATCGCCCGTTCGGTGACGGCACGGTCGAGGTGCCGCTGGATCACCTGCGCGAAGCGGCGGTGGATCTCAAGGCGTTTCTCCTCCAGGGCGGGGCCCAGGCCGACCGCTTCGACGAGCAGGATCTTCGCGAGGTCGCGCCGCGTCTCGGCGGTCTCGAGCACGACCCGCAACGCGCCTTCGACCTTGCGGAGGGCGGTGGGTTCGCCGGCGATCGCCGACTCTGCGCCGGCCTCGACGAGGCCCGCGAGGGTGTCCATAAGCGTGAGGAACACGTGCTGTTTACTCGAGAAGTAGTGGTAGAAGGCCCCTTTTGATGTGCCCGAGACCGCGACAACGTCGTCGACGGTGGTGCCGTGGTACCCCTGCTCGGCGAAGACCTCCATCGCCGCCTGGAGTAGACGGTCCCTCGTGTCGGTGGCGGCCGTGGACCGCCGGACGGTTCGGATGGACATAGCCTTCAGAGGTAGATTAGACCGACGCGTCGGTCTACCCTCTCTAGATGAGTTTCGTGAAGTTTGAGTACGAAACGAGGAGTACAGCCGTGCAATATAAAAGCCTCTCTGTGCTCGAACAGCGAGTCCGCACCATCAGACTGGGGGGATCCTCGTGCGGCGCCGCGGCACGCGCGTCCCGGTGCGCCCGGCCGGTGCGGTCAAACGTGGGCCCGTCGCCCGCGGCTCGCCATCCGCCAATCCTCAGCCCGCCGGCACGACGTCGCCGCTCGGCTTCGCGTTCGCCAATCCGCACGCGACGCGGGACAACTACGACACCTTTGACCCTAAGAACGTCTTCGCCGACGCCAGCATCAAGTCGACCCCCACACCCGAGCCGGTGCCGGTGCCGCGGCGCACGCCGCCCGTGCTCGCACTCGCGGACGTCGTCGGCGCCGGCGTCGTCTCTCAAATTCAGCGGGCGGGCAAGATCGTGTTTCACGCCGTCGGCGACACCGGCGGCATCAAGCAACCGGACAGCCAGTTCAAGGTGGCGGATGCGATGGCGGCCGAGATCGCAGGCGCGACCTACGCGGGCGGGCGACCGACGTTCTTCTTCCACCTCGGCGACGTGGTCTACTACTATGGTCAGGAGCGCTACTACTACGATCAGTTCTACGATCCGTACCGCGACTACGATGCGCCGATCTTCGCCGTGCCGGGCAACCACGACGGCGTGCTTTTTCCCGGAGAGCCGGTCAAGTACTCGCTGGAGCCGTTCTGCAACAACTTCTGCACAGCCAAGCCGGTGCACCACGTCGTCGCACAGGGCTGCGCGCGGACGACGATGACGCAGCCCGGCGTGTACTTTACGCTCGACGCGCCGTTCGTCAAGATCATCGGCCTGTACTCGAACACGAGCGAGGGCGCGACCCAGGGTCTGCTCAGCGGTCCAAAGGTGGGCCCGGACCAACTCAACTTTCTGCAAGCCCAACTGCAAGCCGCGGCCGTGCGGCGCGCGCAGAACGACCGGCGCGCCGTCGTCATCGCCGTGCACCATCCGCCGTTTACCGGCAGCGGCAGCCACACGCCGAATCCGGCGATGCTGGGTGACATCGACGCCGCGTGCCGGAAGGCCGGCATCTACCCGGACGTCGTGCTCTCCGGCCACGCCCATCTGTACGAGCGGTACACGCGGACGGTCGCCGGCCGCCAGATCCCGTACGTCGTCGCCGGGAGCGGCGGCTACTTCAATCTATCAGGCTTCAAGCCCGGCGCCGGCGGGCAGAAGCCGAAGCCTCCGGTGACAGGCACCGACGCGAACGGCAATCCGCTCACACTCGAGGCGTTTTCTGACACCCTTTACGGCTATCTGCGGCTCGCGGTCGATCTCGGGACGCTCTCCTGCGAGTTCGTGGCTGTGGACAAGGCCACCGGCAGGGCGGGAGTGTCCGACGGGTTCGGCGTCAACCTGGCGACGTACGCGGTGACGTCGCGGCCGGGTCCGCGGCTGGGCGCATGAGGCCATCGAGGCCCGCTTTTCGTTGACGGTCCGCTCGGCACGTGGTATAGTGCTCGTGCCAAGCAGAAGCCATCCGCTTCTCACCTCATGGCGCGCCGGGCGCTGCCGATGAGGTCGGCACGATCGAGATTGTGCGAGGGGGTGGCAATGCCGCCCCTTTTTTGTTTGGGCAGCCAAGGGGGTTGAGCGTTTATCGAGAGAGAGATCAGAATCAACGAGCGCATTCGGGCCCGCGAGGTGCGGCTGATCGGGGACGGTGGCGAACAGCTCGGCGTAGTACCGACGCGCGACGCGCTCGCGCGCGCGCAGGACGCCGGGCTTGATCTGGTCGAGGTGGCGTCGACCGCCAACCCGCCGGTGTGCCGGATCATGGACTTCGGCAAGTACAAGTACGAACAGGCGAAGCGCGAGCGGGTTGCCCACAAGAAGTCGAAGACGTCGGGGCTCAAAGGCATGCGGTTGAGCCCGAAGATCGGGCAGCACGATCTCGACACCAAGACGCGCGCCGTCACGAGCTTCTTGAAGGACGGCGACAAGGTGCGGGTCTCGATGTGGTTTCGCGGGCGCGAAATGGCACATCCGCAGGTCGGCGAGCAGATTCTGAAGCGGATGGCGGCGCAGCTCGCCGACGTCGGCGTCGTCGAACGGCCGCCGCTTATGGAAGGCCGGAACATGATCATGATTCTGGCGCCGAAGAAGAACTGAGGGGGACGAGATGCCGAAGCTCAAGACGCACCAGGGGACGGCGAAGCGGATCCGCGTGACCGCGCGGAAGCGTCTGCTGCGCGGTCGCCAGCTCGGCGGCCATTTGATGGTGGGCAAGTCGCCGAAGCGCCGGCGGTCGCTGCGCCAGCGGCGGGAGATCGAGGGGACGGACCGCGCGCGGGTGGCGGCGCTGCTGCCCTACAGGTAAAGGCGCGGCCGCGCCCCGGGACGGACAGGGGGGAAGGTGAGATGGCACGCGTAAAGCGAGGGGTCACGACCCGTCGCCGGCACCACAAAGTTCTAAAGCTCGCCAAGGGGTACTGGGGCAAGAAGAGCCGCTGGTTCAAGCTCGCGAACCAGACGGTGCACCGCGCGCTCCAACAGGCGTTCAACCACCGGCGCGCCCGGAAGCGGGAGTTCCGGCGGCTGTGGATCGCGCGCATCAACGCCGCGGCGCGTATTCACGGGACGTCGTACAGCCGCCTGATCTTCGGTCTCCGCCGCGCGGGGATCGAGGTCAACCGCAAGGTGCTCGCCGATCTCGCCGTTCGCGACGACCGCGCCTTCGAAGCGCTCGTCAAGCGCTCGCGCTCGGACGGCTAGCCCGCACGAGCTTCAATTGAGCAGGCGGTGAGCGGCGGGCCCTCCCCGAAGGGAGGGCCCGATTCGTCTGCGGGGGTGGACGTGCCGATCATCTCGAGCCGGCACCATTCGCTCATTCGCGACCTGCGCGCCGCCCTGCGGGCGCCGGGCCGGCGGTCGAGCGTGTGCGCGATCGAAGGGTGGCGGCTGCTTGACGCGGCGCTCGCGGCCGGCGTGCGGCTCGACGTGCTGCTCCTCACCGAGGAGGCCGCCGCGGACGGCTCCGCGGCCGCCGTTCGCGAGGCGGCGCGCGCCCGCGCCGCGCGGGCGGTCACCGTGACGC
>DASSJF010000017.1 GCA_035691305.1 bacterium | reverse complement strand
GGGACGACGGAGGCGAGATGCTTGACTAAGTCAACTATCTTTGCCACGATGGCGCCATGACACAACTCCTGTACCTCGAGGACAGCTATCTCCGCGAGACCGGCGCCTCGGTGGAGTCGGCCGGCGAGGGGGCGGTCGTGCTCGACCGCACCGTCCTCTATCCGGGCGGCGGCGGACAACCGTCGGACGCCGGCGTGCTGCGATGGGAGGGCGGGGAGTGCCGCGTCGTCGAGATGCGCCGCGACGGCGGAGCGGTGTGGCACGTGCTCGATGGCCCGGCGCCGGCGGCCGGGACTCCGGTGCGCGCCGCGGTCGATTGGGACCGCCGCTACGCGATCATGCGGCACCACTCGGCGCTGCACGTGCTGGTCGGTGCGGTCTACCGGCTCTTCAATGCCAAGGTGACCGGGGGCGCGATCTATCCGGACCGGGCGCGGATGGATTTCTCACTCGAGGACCTCAACAAGGACCGCGTTGGAGAGATCGAACGGGAGACCAACCGCGTGCTCGCCGAGGACCGGCCGATCGCCGTGCGGTTTGTGACGCACGAGGAGTTCGCGCGCTCCGATCTCGTCCGGCTCGCGCGGGATCTTGTCCCGAAGGACGTCGAGCGGATTCGCGTGATCGAGATCGAGGGGTACGACGCGCAGGCCGACGGCGGGACGCACGTGCGGCACACCGGCGAGATCGGCGCGCTCCGCATCGTCAAGACTGAAAATAAGGGCAAGGCGAACCGGCGCCTCGAGATCCAACTGGCCGCGCCGGCCGCGGGCGGGTGAGCGCGATGGAACAAGTCGGCGTCGTTCAGCACTACGTGCTGCTGTACGAGGTCGTGGACAACTTTGTGGCGCGCCGGGCGCCGCACCGCGCGGCGCACCTCGCGCGCGTTCGCGACGCCAGCGCACGGGGCGAGTTGATCCTGGCGGGGGCGCTCGGGGATCCGCCGACCCGCGCGCTGCTCGTCTTCAGGAGCGCGGACCGCGGCGCGGCCCAAGCCTTCGCCGAGGCCGATCCCTACGTCCGCGAGGGTCTCGTCCGGCGCTGGGACGTGCAGCCGTGGGCCGTCGTCGCCGGAGGCACGCCGTGATCGCGCGCGTCTGGACGGCGCGGACGGCGCCCGTACGGGTGCCGCTCTACGCCGAGCATTTGCGCGCACGGGTCGTGCCGCAGCTGCGCGGCGTGGACGGCTACGCCGGCGCCTCGCTGCTCCGCCGCGACGCGGACGGCGAGGCGGAGATCGTCGTCGTGACGCGGTGGCGGTCCCTCGACGCGATCCGCGCCTTCGCCGGACAAGACGTCGAGGTCGCGGTGGTCGAGCCGGAGGCCGCGGCCCTCCTCACGCGGTACGACACGCGGGTCCGCCACTACGAGATCGTGAGCGAGGATGGCTGACCGCGCCCTCCCGGCGCGCGTCGACGCGGTCCGGGCGTTCAACCGGTACTACACCCGGCGGATCGGCCTGCTGCGCAAAGATTACCTCGGAAGCCCGTTTTCTCTGACGCCCGCCCGGGTGCTCTACGAGGTCGCGCGCCGGCCGCAGGCGACGGCCGCGGATCTCGGCCGGGATCTCGATCTGGACCCCGGGTATCTCAGCCGCATCCTGAGCGGCTTTGCGGGGCGGGGCCTCATCCGCCGGATCCCGTCGGCGTCAGACGGCCGCCGGCGCCTGATCGCGCTGACGGCGCGGGGACGGGATGCGTTCGCCCCGCTGGACGCGCGGTCGCACGACGAAACGGCGGCGATGCTGCGCCGTCTGACCGCGCGCGACCAGGCCCGTCTCGTCGGCGCGATGCAGACGATCCGCGCCCTCCTCGAAGCCGGAGAGCCGGTCAGGCCTCCCGTGCGCGCACGGCGCGGGCGGCGCTCTGCGCGGTGAGCCACGCGGCCGCGCCGAGCGGCGCGCAGAGGAGAAACGGTGCGGCGATCCCGAGCAGCGCCGCGGCGCCGCCGACGAGCGGTCCCACGAAGAACCCGAGATCGCCGGAGCTGTTGTAGACGCCCATCGCGCTCGTGTAGCGCTCCCGCGGCGTGATGCGCGCGATGAGCGTGGTGAAGCTCACCGGGACGATGCCCCCGAGAAATCCGTAGACGATGCCGAGCGCGACAAACGCGCCCGGGGTGTGCAGCAGCGGCACGGCGAGCGACGCGACGGCCCGCCCGACGACCGCCGGCACGATCAGCCGCTCCGCGCCGATCCGGTCCGCGAGCCGGCCCGTTGGAACCTGGCACAGCGCGTAGGCCAGGCCCTGGACCGCGAAGATCTCGCCGATCACGAGGACCGAGATCCCCTGCGCCGCCGCGTACAGCGGCAGAAACGTGGACCAGATCGCGGACACCGCGTAGAACAGGTGGTTCGCGACGAAGAGCCTCAGAAACGCCGGATCGCGCAGGACGTCCGCGGGATGAACGCGGGGGGCCGCGGCTTCGGGCCGACCCGGCCGCGTGATCAGCAGCACCACCGGCATGGCCACGAGGCTCACGGCCGTGCCGAGATAGAACGCGGCGCGGTCGCCGTACTGCGAGGCGACAAATCCTCCGATCGCCGGCCCGATGAGAAAGCCCGCGGACGTGACGGTCCAGAACGTCCCGAACGTCCGGCCCCGCGTGTGCGCGGCGGCCTCCTCGGCGACGCCGGCCATCAGCGGCGTCCACATCGAGGCGCGCGCGGTGCCGACCGCGGCCAGCGCCGCGCCGATGGCGGCCGCGGCCCGCGCCTGAGCGGCCCATACCATCGCTACCGCGTGCAGCGCCAGGCCGCCGATCAGCGTGCGCCGGCGGCCGACGCCGGCGGCGATCCTACCGACCTCGAGCTCCACCACGCCCATCGCGAGGTTGAGCAGGCTGGCGAGAAAGCCGACCTGGGCCGCGCTGTAGCCGATGCGCGCGATATGCAGCGGCAAGACCGGGACCACGAACTGCCAAGAGATCGCGGTCAAGAATCCCGCGGCTCCGAAGAGCCCGAGCCGGAGGTTCGAGACCGGCGCGGCGCCGGTCTCGGATGGGCCGTTCGCGGCCGTGACGCCGGTTCCGGACGACGAGGGCACGCGAACGAATTTGGACGCTGGGCGGTAGACTCCTCGAAGGCGCGAGGGAGGGCGGTCCCGCGGCGCGAACATCGCCGGGCGTGATACTCGGCAGCCTCAGGGCGTGATTCGGGAGGACGGCGCGTGCGATTTGCGATCTCGATCCCGCAGTTTGTCGGCGACGGGGCCTTCGATCCCGCCGAGTTTCGCGCCCACATGGCCCGGGCCGAGGCCCTGGGGTTTCACAGCGCGTGGACGCAAGAGCAGGTCCTCGGCTCGATGCCGCACCTCGCGCCGATGGAGACGATGACGTATGCGGCCGCGTGCACGGAGCGCATTCGCATTGGGTGCGCCGTATTTGTCACACCGCTGCACAGCCCGGTCCATCTTGCCAAGAGTCTGAGCACGCTCGACCAGATCAGCCGGGGCCGTCTCGAGGTCGGGGTGGGGATCGGCGGGCGGCGGATGTTCTCCGCATTCGCGGTCGAGCCCGACCATCTCGTGACGCGCTTTGTCGAAGGGCTTCAGCTGATGAAGGCGCTGTGGACGGAGTCTCGCGTGACGTTCAAGGGCCGGTACTGGCAGCTCGAGGGCGCCGCGATGGAGCCGAAGCCGCTGCAGAAACCGCACCCGCCGGTCTGGTTCGGCGCCGCTCATCCGGACGCTGTGCGGCGGGCCGTCCGGCTCGGCGACGGTTTCTTCGGCGCCGGATCGCAGCCGACGGTCCGGTTCGCGGAACAGGTGCGGGTGCTACGCGAGGCCGTGGCGGAGGCCGGCCGATCCGTGGACGGTTTCCCGATCGCGAAGCGCGTCTATATCGCCGTCGACGAGGACACCGCGCGCGTCCGACAGCGGGTCCACGCCGCGCTGCACGCGCTGTACGCAAACTCGGGCGCGCGGAATCTGGAATCGGTGGCGGTCTTCGGTCCGCCGAGCGCGTGCGTAGACGGCCTCCGTGAGGTGGCGAACGCGGGCGCCGGGATGATTCTGCTGACCCCGCTGTTCGACGAGACCGCGCAGATGGAGCGGCTGGCGGCCGACGTGATCCCGCGCATGCTAGAATGAAAGCGCGTGGGGACGTAGCTCAGTGGGAGAGCACCTGCTTTGCAAGCAGGGGGTCACGGGTTCGAATCCCGTCGTCTCCACCAGCCCTTATCTATCAACGAGTTCCGCGAGTTTGAGCCGCTAGCAAGCCCCGAAAAAGCAGGTGATCACCCCGAAACTGAATATCAGAGAGCCGTCGAGACATTTCTCCTCAACCGTAGGGTAGGAAACTGCTCGTCCCGGACGATTGGCAATTACACGGTAAGTTTGGAGCGGTTCGGACGGACACTCGGGCTTCGGAACCTCACCGACGCCACCCCCCTCGGCATTCAACGCTATCTTACCGGATTGAGCGAAACCCTCAAACCCGCCAGTGTCCACTTCTATTTTCGGCCCCTGAGGACGTTTTTTCGCTGGTGTGTCGAAACGGGGCTGCTGGCGGACACCCCCGCGCGGGGGATTCGCGTCAGAGTGCCTCGGATGTTACCACGTGTGCCAGAAGATGAAGACGTGCGACGGCTGCTGCAGAT
>DASSJF010000016.1 GCA_035691305.1 bacterium | reverse complement strand
GCTGCCCGGCGGGCCGACAAGCAGCACGCCGCGCGGAATCTTCGCGCCGAGCGCCTGGAACTTCTTCGGATGGCGCAGGAACTCGATAATCTCCTCGAGCTCCTCCTTCGCCTCGTCCACCCCCGCCACGTCGTCGAAGGTGACCCGCGTCTTGGCCTCGGTGTGCAACCGGGCGCGACTCTTGCCGAACGACATCGCCTGGTTCGATCCCGACTGGGCCTGACGCAGCATCAGCATCCACAGCCCCACGAGCACGATGAACGGCAGCATCGTCGTGAGCAGGTTCGGCCACATCGACGAACGCGACCGCGGCTCGACGGTGATCGTGACGCCCTTGGACTGGAGCAGGTCGATGTAGGATGCGTCGCCGGACGGAATGTAGGTGCGGAACGACCGCCCGTCTTTCAGCTGACCGGACACGCTTTCTTCGCTGACGGTGACCTGCGCGACCTGGCCGCTGCGGGCCTTATCGATGAACTCACTGTACGAGATTTCCTCGCGGGGGGCGCGCTGGTGGTACAGCGGCAACACGAGATACAGCACGACCACCAGAATGAGGGCCCAGACCAATAGATTGCGTACGTACTTATTGAACACCGCGCCGACCTCCGCGCGGAAGCCGGCCCGCCGGAGCGATGTCCCCGGAAGCCTGGGCGTGCCGCGACTTCAGCAAATTATAGCACACGCCGTTCGCCTCACTGTACGTAGTATCCCGGCATTGGGCCGACCTTGACCACCTTTAGCCGCGTTCGCACGGGGCGCCGTCGCCGGTTTCCGGCTCCACCGTCACCTCGATCGTGTCGCGGCGGCGAAAAATCCGGACGCCGCCGGGCGCCTGCCAGGCCGCGCCGGGCCGGCCGCCGAGAACGCCCACACGGGCCTCTTCTATATGAACGAACGCGATCTGGGCGCCGTTCCCGCGCACCCGCCGGATCGCCTCGCGCAGCGCGCGCCGCTGCAGCGCGACCGGGAGCCGGCCGAACGCCGCGACGGCGATGTGAACCGAGCCGGTGGTCCCGCGCAACACCGCATCGACTTGGGGCGCGCTCAGCGCGTCAAGCGCGTCCGCGTCGTCGCGCACCACCTCGGCGAGCCGCGCCAACGCGCGCCGCACATCTGGGTTATACCCCTCGAGGATCGGCAAAAGGACAAGGCGCACGCGGTTTCGCAGCATCGCCGGGTCCCGGTTGGACGAATCTTCACGGGCATCGAGCCGCCGCCGCGCGAGATAGCCGGCGATCTCGTCGCGCGGCGCGTCGATCAGCGGTCGAATGACCCGGAGCCCCTCGTGCGGGCGGACCGGCGGAATGCCGGCCAGGCCGCGCGGGCCGCTCCCCCGCAGGAGCCGCATCAGCACGGTCTCCGCCTGGTCGTCGCGCGTGTGCCCGGTCGCGATGACCTGGGCGGCGATCTCTCGGGCGACGGCGGCCAGGAACCGGTAGCGTGCCTCTCGACCCGCATCCTCGATCGAGCGCCGCGCGCGCGCGGCGGCCGCCGCCACGTCCTCCCTCGCCTCGTGGTACGGACAACCCAGCGCTTCCGCCATTCGGGCGACGGCCGCGGCGTCCCCCGGAGCGTCGGGACGCAGACCGTGGTCGAGATGGGCCACGTGCAGATCGAGGCGAAGCTCTTCGCGCAGCGCCCCCAACACGGAGAGCAGCGCCGTCGAATCCGGTCCGCCCGACACCGCGACGACGAGGCGCTCGCCGCCCGCGAGCATCGCGCGCGTCCGGATCGTTTCACGGACACGCGTCTCGAACGGGTCCCGCGCCATCGCTTTACGCCTCGCGCGGCGCCGGACCCCGCCCCTCGGCGTCGCCGTACCCCGCGCCGGCGCGGCGATACTCGTCCCGCGGCGGCGCGAACACGTCGAGGACCACGCAGCGGCTCGCCAGCGCCCGTCCGCCGTGCGGGACCCCGGGCGGCGTCTCCCAAAAATCTCCGGCCTTGACGGGATACTCGACGCCGTCCTGAATGCGAATCCATTCGCCCTCGAGGCAGACGCCCCACTGTTCGTTGGGATGTGCGTGCACGGGCGACTCCGACCACGGCTCGATCTCGACGACGGACAGCATCAAGTGGGTGCCGGGAAACACCCGTGCGTGAATGCCTTTCGCCAGAGCGCGGGGAATGCCGCCCTCCCGGAGGTTGTGGAACCAGTCACGGCCCATCCCCCACCTCGCTCCCCACGGCGGCTCAGCGCGCCCGGCGGCGGCTATTGGCCAAGCGGATTGATCGGACGTCCGTTCCTCCGGATCTCGAAGAACAGATGCGGGCCGGTGCTCCAGCCGGTGCTGCCGACGAGGGCGATGACCTGGCCGCGCCGCACGTGTTCGCCGACGTAGACATGATACGACGAGAGATGAGAGTACGTCGTCGTGATGCCGTGGCCGTGGTCCAGGATCACGAGCGTACCGTTGGCCGGGAGCGAGCCGGTAAAGATAACGGTGCCGGACGCGGGCGCGTCGACCGCCGTGCCCATCGATGCCGCGATGTCCACGCCCGTATGAAACTCCGGCGTGTCGAAAATCGGATGGATCCGCCATCCGTAGCCGGACGTGATCGGGCCAACAACCGGCCACGGCATCCCGCCGTTCAGCAGCGTCGGACCGGCGCCGCTCGTCCGGTTGAGCGCGCTCGTGCTGATCGATGAAATTCGTGCCGCCTCCGCGCTCAGTTCCGCGAGGACCCGGCGTTCGCGCTCCGCGATTTGCGCAAGTTGCGTCGAATCGGCGCCCGGCGATTCGGGCGCGACGGGCGCCTTCGCCTCGAAACGCGCCGGAGGGGCGCCTTTGTTGTCCTGCCGCGCATCGACGGCAAACATGACCACGCATTGACCCTGCCGGACAGAGGCTCCCGGTCCGACGACTGCCCGAACGACCCACCCATCGGCCGGGGCACGAACAACGGTGGCGGCGAGATCGGCCTCGGCGCGGCGCACCGCGACATCCGCCTTCACGGCTTCCATCTCGAGGCCCGCGAGCGCCTGGGCGCTCTGCGCCGCCGCGGCGATGGTCGACGCGGCCCGCCGCGCGAGCGCTTGAGTGTGCGCGGCGTGCTGCGCACGCGCGGCCTGTGCCCGCCGCAGAATGTCCGCCTGCCGGCGCGCGGCCTCCGCCGCCGCGGCTTCTGCCTGCGCCACCGTGAGCGCGGCCTGCGCCCGATGCAATTCGGCGGTCGCCGCTTGGACTCGCGCCCGTGCCGCATCCCGCGTCACCGAATCGGCCGCAACCTGGCCGGCGGCCAGCGCGCCCTGAGCGGCCAGCGCCGTATCGCGATCGACCGTCCGCGTCGCGGCGTCCGCCTCCGCCTGGACCGCGCCCAAATGGCGCTGCGCCGTCGCGATCGCGGCCTCTGCCTCCGCAACGCTCCCCGTACTCGTGCCCGCCTGCGCGGCGCGGAGGTCAGCCCCTGCCGCGGCCGCTTGGCTCACCGCCGCGTTGTACGCGGCGGTGTCGCTGTCGAGTTGCTGCGCCGCAATGACGCCCTGCGCGAGCAGAGTACGGTCGCGCTCGACGGTCTGGCGCGCGGACGCGGCCTCAGCTTCCGCGTCGCGCACGACCTCTGCCCGGGCGGCGACAATTTGCCGCTGGGCTTGAGCGAGCCGCGCGGTAGTCCCGGCGTCGGGCGTTGGGGGAGGCGCGGGCGGCGGGACCGGAAGCGACGGCACCATCGATACGCTGCCGACCGCGGCCGTCACACCCGCGGCGGCCTGACCCCGGCGTGCGGCGACCCCGGCCTGCGCGGCTTCGACCCGGTCCGCCAGCGATGACGCGCTGGCGCGCGCCTGCGCGAGCGCGGCGCGGTACCTGGCCGGATCGAGCTCGACGAGAACCGCGCCGGCGCCGACGCGGCGGCGTTCGGCGGCGATTACTTTGACAACCGTACCCGCAACCTGCCCGCCAACCGGCACGATGACGGACGGCATCTGCCAGGCGGCGCTCACGGCGGTCGTGGACGTACCGGCGCGCTCGACAGCCGCGGGCCACGTGGTGCCGACGATCGGCAGTGCGCTCGCGATCAGCGCAATGGCCGCGGTCCGGCTGAGGACGCCGCCGGGAGACGGCGGAATTCGGTTCACCGTAGTCGACCTCGAAGACGCAAGCCTCGAACTAACGCCATGGGAAACAACGCCGGCGGGTCACCCGCTGTTCCCAGCCCTCTGCACGCCCTCTTCACGCTCGGCAGACCTACTCAAGACAAGACGACACTAGAGTCGCGTCGGCGATCCTAGGGCTTGTTGTCTTGCGCGCGGCAACAGTTTCCGTAAATTCGCCATCGCTCTTGCCGGGACATTCTCTGAAACCGCGATGAAATTTGTGCACAGAGAGGGCCTAGCACCTTGGCTACAAGAGGGGCCTGTCCTCTCGCTGGGTGAGGCTGGTCTGGATACGATGGGCCCACTTAGCGGCGAGAGGGGAGCAGACATCGTGAACCAGGCGCTTACCACCCAGAACCCACCGACGAACGGTCAGCGGCCTCTTGTCAATTCGTTGATGCCGTTGCCGGTATCGTCCATCAACGGCGCGGGTCACAAATCGGCGGCGTCGGCGGCGATGCGCAACGGCAAGACGGCACAGCTTCGCATCGGACCGATCGGCGACGCCCTGCTGGTTCGGCGGGCGATCACGCAGGAACAGCTGACGCAGGCGCTTGGGATCCAGCACGAGAACGGCGGCCAGCTCGGGCGCATCCTCGTTGAGATGGGCGCCGTCAGCGAGCGGGAACTCGCCCGCACGATCGCCGAGCAGTGGGACCTCCCCTACGTCGAACTGCTGAACGAGAGGATCGATCCCGACGCGGTTCGCCTGATCCCCGCGCAGATCATGCAGCGCCACGGCGTGATGCCCGTGGAGCGCGCGGCGGACCGCATCGTCGTCGCGATGCCGGATCCCGCGAACGTCGTCGCGATCGACGACATCCGCCTCGTCACCGGGCTCGACGTCGACATTATCATCGCCAGCCCCGACGACATCGCGCGGGCGCAGACCCGGTTTCACGACGTGGCCGCCGGCGTAGAAGCCCTGCTCAAGACCTCGCCGGCCCCCGAAGCGGAACTCATCGAAGAGTCGGCGGCGGAGGATATCACGATCGAGCGGCTCCGCTCGATGGTGGAAGAGGCGCCGATCGTGCGGGTGGTCAATCAACTGATCGACCAGGCGATCCGCGCCGGCGCGAGCGACATCCACATCGAACCCCGCCCGCACGACGTGCAGGTGCGATTTCGCATCGACGGCCTGCTCCAGGACATCACCGCGGCACCGAAGCAGATCCAGGCCGCGCTGATCTCCCGGGTAAAGATCCTCGCCAACCTCGACATCGCAGAGCGCCGGCAGCCGCAGGACGGCCACATTCACCTGCGCCTCGAGGGCAAGAAGTACGACCTTCGCGTCAGCACGCTGGCGACGGTGCTCGGCGAGAAGATCGTGATCCGTGTTCTCGACCAGTCGCGCGCGCGCGTCGCGCTCAACGAGATCGGCCTTCCCGCCGAACTGCAGGGAACCTGGGAGGGCCTGATCGGCAGGCCCTACGGGATGGTCATCGTCACCGGGCCGACCGGCAGCGGCAAGACGACAACGCTCTACACGTCGGTCGAGCGCATCAACACGTCCGAGCGCAACATCGTGAGCATCGAGGATCCGGTCGAGTATCGGATGCCCCGGGTCAACCAGGTACAGGTCAACCCCCGGGCCGGCGTCACGTTCGCCACGGGCCTGCGCAGCATTCTTCGTCAGGACCCGGACATCGTGCTGATCGGCGAGATCCGGGACCGCGAGACCGCGCAGATCGCGGTGCAGGCTTCGATGACCGGCCATCTCGTGCTCACCACGCTGCACACGAACGACGCGCCGGGGGCGGCCACGCGGCTCGCGGACATGGGCGTCGAGCCGTTTCTCGTGACGGCCTCGCTGAACGGCGTGCTGGCCCAGCGGCTTGTCCGCGTCATCTGTCCGCACTGTAAGGAAGCGTACACGCCGCCCTCGGACTCGCTCCGCCGGCTGGGGCTGGATCCGGCGCAGCACGGCTCGCTGCAGCTGTACCGCGGCCGGGGATGCGACTTCTGCCGCGGCACCGGATACCGCGGACGAACGGGCACGTTCGAGCTCATGGTGATGAACGACCGCCTGCGCGCGCTGATGCTCACCGGCGCTTCCGCGGACCAGCTCCGCGCGGCGGCGCAGCAAGACGGCATGCGGCTTCTACGTCAAGACGGAGTACAGAAGGCGCTCGAAGGCGTGACCACGGTCGAGGAACTGCTGCGGGTGGCCTTCATGGCCGAAGGAGGAGCGTAAGATGGCTGCGAGCTGGAACCTCGTAAACGATGTTGAACGGCAGGCGAGCATGAACATGACCGGCGAGATCCTTGCCGGCGCGGTCTCGATGGAATCCGGCGCCGCGGCCATCGGCCGGGCGCTCCTCACGCTGACCGAGGCGCGGAGCGCCGCGGTATTCCTTCGCTCGGCGACCGGCGCTGTGACGTGTCCCTGGTCCCACAACCTGTCCGACAAGTACCTGGGTGCGCTCGTCACGCCGGCGGACGTCAACCCGTGGGTCCACCTGCTGCACTGCCCGGAGCTCACGTGCCTGGACATGCAAAAGCGAACGGAGATCCCGACGTTGACGCCGTCGCTTATCCCCGACGTCCGCGAGCTGCCGCGGGCCAACGTGGTTCGCCGCAGGATCGAACGAGAGGGCCTTTGCTCGGTCTGCGCGTGGCCGATCAGCCGGGCGGGCCAGGTGATTGGAGCGGTCGCCTACTACTACGACGCCTCGCACGTCTGCTCGGCCTCGGAAGAGGAGCTCATGCGGACCTTCGCGCTGCAGGCGGCCGCCGCGATCCCGAACGTAACCGTGACGCCTGCGCGCCCGTTCGGGGCGCCGCGGCCTCGGCCGACCGTCGAGGGTGTGGTACTCCGGCCGGCATAAGGATCCGGACGTCGCGGGGGGGCGTAACGGTCATGAGTCACGTCCTGCACTCAAACCCGGGAACGCGAAGTGTAGCACGGGAGCCGCTGGGAGACGCCCCGTCGGTTGCCGACGTAATCCGGGCGCTCGGCCTCGCGTTCGCATACTACGCTGCGGCGCGCTTGAGCCTGCTGTCGGCGACCCCGCCGGACTTTTCAGCGGCGGTGTGGCCTCCGGCCGGCATCGCCCTCGCGGGGCTGCTGCTTTTCGGCTACCAGGTGTGGCCCGGCATCCTGATCGGCGCGTTCTTCGCCTCCTTCGGTACGTCGCCAAACGGCGCGCTCCTTCAATCGGCCGGCGTCGCGACCGGCATGGCCGCCGGAGCCGTCCTGCAGGCCGCAGCCGGGGCGGGGCTGATCCGGCGGTTCGTCGGCTTTCCCAAGGCGCTCGACGAGGCCGGCGACGTCGCCAAGTTCCTCATTCTCGGCGGACCGGTGGCGTGCGTCATCGGGGCGGTCTGGAGCGCGGCCACGGCGACGGTCGCCGGGACCGAGCCGTGGTCCCTCCTTCTCTTCAACACCTGGACGCGATGGGTGGCGGCCTCGATCGCCGTCATGGTAGTGACGCCGCTGGTCCTGGTCTGCGCCGGGCAGCCGCGTCCGGTGTGGCGCGCCCGGCGGGTTTCCGTCGGCCTGCCGCTGCTCGCCGCGCTGGTTCTGTCTATGGTGGTGTTCCCCAAGGCGGCGGCGTGGGACCGGGCGTCGGTCCGGTTCGACTTCGAGCAGCGTTCCGCCGCCTTCGCCGAGGCGCTCCGGACGCGCATGGACGGCGACATCGGCGTCCTCTATTCCATCGCAAACTTCTACGCGGGGTCGGGAACCGTGGACCGCGGCGGGTTCCGCGCCTTCGCCGACGGAGCGCTCTCGCGCAATTCCGGAATCGCGGCGCTGGAGTGGATTCCGCGGATTCCCGCGTCGCAGCTGGGCGTGTACGAGCGCGCCGCTCAGCGGGACGGCATCGCCGCCTTCAGGGTCCATTCGCGCGCATCCGGGGGACGGGATCTGCCCGTTTCGGCGCGGGGCGAATACTTCCCAGTCTACTTCGTCGAGCCCGGCCGCGCCGGCGCGTCGACCCTCGGCCTCGACCTCGCCTCGGACCCGGATCAGCGGGCGGCGCTCGCACAGG
>DASSJF010000015.1 GCA_035691305.1 bacterium | reverse complement strand
TGGTATGTGGAGTGGGTGCGCCGGGGCCGCCCCGAGGACTTCTTGGTGTTCGTCCGAGACCGCTACGCGCCATTGCTGGCGGAGAACGACCCGGCGCATTTGAATCAAGCGTGGTTGCCCAACGTAACGCGATACCTGCGCGCTCGCTACCAGTACCTGCCGCCCATCTCCTCGCAGGATACCCGGTCACAGGCGGCGGCGACGGCTGGCAGCACGTCTTCGACGGATGGACGGCCGTGATCGCTGGGGCTACGTCCGGTGGTCCCGCCACCCAATTTGCGGCGGCCCGCTGGGCCATCCGCCGCGTGATCTGTTTATCCGCGACCCGATCGATCGGCGCCTAGGGCGAGGCAGTATCGGGGCCGGCGCTGGCTGCGCACGTTCGGCAGCCGCGCCGGCTTAGTTTTCCACCGGCATACTTATCGTGCAGCCAAGCGCACCCGAGGAACGGAGGGTGTAATGGGTCGACGCCGAACGCTCATTTCGGCTCGACGGTGGCACAGTCACGCAAAGGAGCTGCGCACATGGCGAAAGAGGCACCGACACGCCGCACCCGGCAACTCGACTCCCACCCTGAGACGAACGGATCTTTGGATCCAGGCAAGATCGCGCTGCGGCGGGCGGCCTTTTCGCCGGTCGTCCGGGGGATTGTGGAACAACTCGAGCCTTCGGCCGGATCTATCGCCGAGGCGGTCACGCTCCCTCCTCAGTGCTATACCGATCACGACTTCTACGAATTCGAGAAGGAAGTGCTCTTCTCGCACGAATGGCTCTGCCTCGGCCGCGTCGAACAGGTGCCCACCGTCGGCGACTACTATTCGATCACGATCGTGGATGAGCCGCTGATCGTCGTGCGCAGCGCGAGTGATGAGATCCGGGTCATGTCCGGCGTGTGCCGGCACCGGTGCATGGTGGTCACCGCGCCCGGCGAGGCGCCGCCGTCCGAATGGGGCAAGCAGCCGCCGGAAACGAGCGGCAACCTCAAGTTCTTCCAGTGCCCGTACCACTTCTGGACCTACGACCTCACGGGCCGGCTCACCGCGGCCCCCGAGATGTCGCGCACGCCCGGGTTCGAGAAGGACGCGATCCGGCTGCCCGGCCTCAAGGTGGAGATCTGGAACGGGTTCATCTTCGCCAACTTCGACCCGGACGCCGCGCCTCTCGCCCCGCGGCTCCGGCGGTTCAGCGACTGGATCGCGAACTGGCATCTCGAGAACATGGAGCCCGGGGAGATCAAGAGCCAGAACGGGCTCAACTGGAACTGGAAAGTTATGCACGAGAACAGCATCGAGTGTTACCACTGCGACCGCCTCCACCGCGGACTGCACGAGGTCGTTCCGGGCGGCGCGCTCATCCACACCGACCACCACGACGAAGAGGCCGTCGTCGTCTCGCGGGCCAAGGCGACGCACAAGGACTACGCGCTGAATCCCACGTACAAGGCGCTGCTCCCGGTGATCGACACGCTGACCGACTTCGAGCGGAACAACAGCATCTTCGGTCTCATCCCGCCCACGCTGCTGCTCGGGATGAACACCGACTCCGCGCTCTTCCGTATCGTGCTGCCGACGGGGCCCGGTACCTTCGACGTGCGCTTCGGTAACCTGTTTCCGAGTGGCAAGTACATCGGCCGCCGGTTCGACGAGATCAAGAAGATGGCCACGGGCGGCCTGCTAGTGATGACGAGCCAGGACTTCCCGGCGGACGCCGCGGTGCAGAAGGGACTCCGGTCCCGCTACGCGGCCCGCGGCCGCTACTCCTGGCAAGAAGAACCGCTCGCGAGCTTCAACCGCTGGCTCGTGAGACGTTACCGCGAGGGGTTTGAGCGCGCCAAGCAGGCCGCCGCCGTCTGAACACCGTTCCGTCCGGAAGGGAGCCGACCGTGGAAACCGGAGCACGCACCGACCCCGCCGCGCTGGTCGACGAGGGGCAGCTGGTCGAACTCACCAAAGGTATCCTGCGCATCCCGAGCCCGCTCGGCGAGGAGCGCCCGCTCGGCGAATTCGTCGCGGCGGAGCTGGAGCGGTTCGGGTTCGCGGTGGAGCTTCAGGAAGTCACGAACGGCCGTGCGAATGTGATCGGCATTGCCCGCGGGGACCCGGCCTACAAGAGCATCATGCTCAACGGGCACCTCGACATGAACCGTCCCTTCGGCAAGTGGCGGCGCAGCCCGTACGACCCGTGGGTCGAGGGCGGCCGGCTGTACGGCGGCATGGTCACCGACATGAAGGGCGGCCTCGGGTCGATGATCGCCGCCGCCGCGGCGGTCCTGCAGGCGGCCGCGCGGCCGCGCGGCGACCTGATCGTCACCGCGGTGATGCACCACGACACCACCGGCGTCGGCACGAAGTACTTTCTCGAATCGTGTCCGTGGCGCATCGACGCCGCCATCGTCGCGGAGCCGACCGATCTGAACCTGCAGACTTACCACTGCGGCGCGTGGGGG
This sequence comes from bacterium, assembly GCA_035691305.1. Lineage (NCBI taxonomy): Bacteria > bacterium. Next base: position 57,879 of record DASSJF010000015.1, on the reverse strand, counting down.
TTTCTGATCACGACCAGGGGGATCCAGAAGCACCTGACGCGGCTCGAGGAGGGCTACGTCAACGCGATCGACGGGATGATGCGCATCGTCCAGCGGCTCGGGCCGCAGATCCTGACCTACGAGCGGGACCCGGAGCACCCGTTCCTGCCGCGCATGGTGTGGGGATACATCAACGGGGGCGCGCCGGAACGCCACAAGCTCACCGCGGAGACGTGCACGCTGCAGGGCGACGTCCGGTTTCTGCCGTCGATGTCGTTCGACGGCATCAGGCGCGACTTCGAGCGGCTTCTGGCCGAGGTGTGCGCGGAGATGCCGGGGCTCAGCGCCAAGGTGCAGGCGGCGACGCAGCAGTGGCCGTACCGCATCGGCCACGACGCGGAGATCGTGCGGACGATCACGGACGTCCAGACGCGGCTGCTCGGCCGCGCGCCGCGGCTGCTCGAGGGCATGCCGCTGGCGGCGGGCGTGACCGACGCCGCGGACATCATGCGCCACGGCATCCCCGCCGCGATCTACGGGCCGGGCGAATTTCTGCAGGTGGCGGACGAGTCGGTCGCGGTGGCCGACCTCGTGGCGGGCGCGCGGGTCATGGCCGCGGTGTGCGCGGACATCACCGGCCGGCGGCGATAGTTTCGCCGCGCCGCCCGACATCCGATGACTGACCGTCCGGCGGGGCCGTTCTCGCCCGCGTCCCTACGCACGTTCTTCGCGTCCGCGCTCGACGCCGCCGGCCTCGTGCCCGAGGAGGCGGCGATCGTGGCCGACGTGCTGATCGAGGCCGAAGAGCGCGGGTACGACTCACAGGGCGTGATGCGGCTGCCGAGCTACCTCGACTTGGCCCGCGGCGGCGGTCTCCGGTCGCCCGCGCGGCTCGACGTCCGGCGCGAGGCGCCCGCGGCGTTCAGCGTCGACGCCCACGACGGCTGGGGGCCCGTCGTGGGGCTGCGCGTGATGCAGATGTGCGTCGAGCGCGCCCGGCAGACCGGTGTGTGCGTGGCCTCGATCGTCCACCTCGGCCACGTGGGCCGGCTCGGCCATTACGTGGAAGCGGCGGCGCGCGAGAATCTGATCGGCATCTTCGCCTTATGCGGCAATCCGGGCAGCGCGACGATGGCGCCGTGGGGAGGGCGGGAGCCACGGCTGTCGACAAATCCGCTGGCCTTGGGGTTCCCGCGTCCCGGAGGTGATCCCATCGTGGTGGACATCTCATCGACGCAGGCGGCACGCGGCAAGATCCTGCTCGCCGCGGCGAGGGGCGAGCCGATCCCCGACTCGTGGGCTTTTGACGGCGACGGCTACCCCACCACCGACCCGAAGCGAGGTCTCCCGCCGGCCGGGTCGCTGGCCCCCTTGGGCGGCCACAAGGGCTACGCGATCGCGGTGGCAGTCGAGCTGTTGTGCGGCGGCCTCGCCGGCGAGTATCCGCCGAAGAGCGCCGGCGTGTTCGTGGCCGCGATCAACGTCGCCGCCGTGACCAACCCGGACGACTATGCCTACGCCGCCGGCGAAGTCGACCGGCGCATGCAATCCAGCCCGCTCCGGCCGGGGTTCGACGAGATCTTGCTGCCCGGAGCCGGAAGCGCCCGGCGCAAGCGCGCGGCCGAGCGCGACGGCATTCGCGTTCCCGCGGTTGTCTGGCGGGCGGTGGTGGAGGCTGCGGGTCGGGTCGGCGTGGTGGCCCCGGATGCCTGACGGGCTGCTCGTCTGCGACGCGGTCGTAGTCAACGCGGACGGCCGCCCGCCGGGGTTGGTCGACATCGAGGTCGACGGCGGGGCGATCGGCCGGATCGGCCCGAGCCTCCCTCGGGCGGGAAAGACGGTCGTCGACGCCAAGGGCGCGTATGTCCTGCCGGGCCTGGTCGACCCGCACGTTCACGTCTCGGGACGGTTTGGGACCGCCGCCGGCTTTCGCATGATGGTCCGGGCGGGCGTGACGACCTGCCTGGACATGGCCGGCGAGCCGGCGTCGCTCCTCAGCTCGCTCCGTACCGACGGGTGCGGCATGACCGTGGGGGTGCTCTACCCGCTCGTCCCCGGCGACACGGTGGCCGGCCGGGATCCATCGCGAAGCGAGATCCACGAGCAGCTGGAGCGGCAGGCGGCGGCCGGCGCGTTCGGGCTCAAGGTCCTCGGCGGGCATTATCCGCTCACGCCGGAGGCCACCGCGCGGACGATCGAAGTCTGCGCCGAGTTCGGGGTGCACTGCGGCATCCATGCCGGGACGACGGCCACCGGCAGCAACATCGAGGGCCTGGAAGAACTGGTGGGCCTCTCCGCCGGGCGGCGGTTCCAGGCGGCGCACATTAACGCGTACTGCCGCGGGCAGGTGACGGACCCGGTCGAGGAAGCCGGCCGAGCGATCGCCGCGTTGCGAAAGATACCCGCCTCGCCGTCCGAGTCGTACCTCGCGATCATCAACGGTGCCGAGGCCGCCTGCGTCGACGGCGTTCCCCTGAGCAACGTCGTCAAGACGTGCCTTCGCAAGGGCGGCTATCCGGTCACCGAACAAGGCATGATCGACGCGATCACCGCGGGGTGGGCCCGCATCCAGGCGGAGAAGGACGGAATGGTGGTCCTGGTCGGGCCGTCCGAGGGCCTCGAACTCTTCCGCTCGCGAGAGACCAAGGTGGGCGTGAGCTTTCCCGTGAACCAACCGGCCGCGGCGCTCGCGCTCGCGCTGGCCAGGGGCGGCGACGGCCGGCGATTTGCGGTCGATGCGTTCTCGACCGACGGCGGGTCGATCCCGCGCAACACCACGCTGCGGCAGGCGATGGGGCTGGTCGCGGCCGGACTTCTGACGCTCGAAGACCTGGTTCTCAAAGGATCGCTGGCGGGCGCCCGCATGCTGGGCCTCGCGGCGAAGGGCCGGATTCACGCCGGCGCCGACGCGGACATGACCGTCGTGGGCGGGGACGGGGACGCGGCCGTCACCATCGCCGGGGGCCGGGTTGTGTACGACCACGGGCGCTTCCCCGCGCGCGACGGCGGGCGCGTGTTCTGCCGGCCGGAGGGCGCGGCCGCGGTCAAGGCCGCGGGAGTCGGATACGTACGCACGGAGACGATCGCGACGCGGGCCTGATCCGATGCACGGCCTGCTGATCCAGACGCTCAACGGCGTCACGTTCGCCGGGTTGCTCTTCCTGCTGGCCAGCGGCTTTACGCTCGTCTTCGGCCTGATGCGCATCGTCAACATGGCGCACGGCAGTACGTACCTGGCCGGCGGCTACGTCGGGTACTCCGTGCTCGCGGTCACCCACAGCTTCGTCGCGGCGCTCGTCGTCGGAAGCCTGGCCATGGCCATGTTCGGGGTCGTCCTCGAGCGCGGCCTGTTGATCCGCATCCGCGGTCTGGTGATGTCCGAGCTGCTCCTGACGATGGGCGTGGCGTTCATCGTCGGGGACCTGTCGCTTGCCGTCTGGGGAGGGAACCCGCTGGTGATTCATCTGCCGGCGGCGTTCCGAAACCCGGTGCACGTGGCGACTCTGACGTACCCGGCGAACCGGCTGCTCCTCCTCGGCGTCGCGATCGTCGTCGCCGCGCTGCTCTACTATCTGCTGAACCGGACGCGGGTCGGCGCTATGATTCGCGCCGGCGTCGACAACCGTGAGATGACCGCGGCGCTGGGGATCAACATCAACGCCGTCTTCACGCTGGTGTTCACGCTGGGCGCGCTGCTCGCGGGTCTGGCGGGCGTCTTGGGCGGGAACCTGCTCACGCTGTATCCCGGCGGCGACTCCGACATTTTGACACTTGCCGTCGTGGTCATCATCGTCGGCGGCATCGGCACGTTTTGGGGGGCCGCGGCCGGCAGTCTCATCGTGGGGCTGCTGACGACCTACGGCAACGCCTATTTCCCCGAGATGGCGTACTTCTCGTTGTTCCTCCCCATGATCGTCGTCCTCTTGTGGCGGCCGCAGGGCCTGTTCGGGTTGGCGATGGCCGGCGGCGGCACCGCGCGCGCCGGCGCCGGCGGTGACGGCGTCGCGCGGAAGCGCGCCGCCCACGCGGTTCCCCGGCGGCGGCGCGCTCCCCGCCGGATCCCGCCGCCCGGGCCGGTCTGGCAGATCGCACTCGCCGGGGCGTGCGTCGGCGCCGCGCTGCTCATCCCTCACGCCGGTTCGACCTTTTACATTTCGATCGTGCTGTCCATTCTGATCTTCGGCCTGCTCGCGATGAGCCTCGATCTCCTCGCGGGCTACACCGGCCTCGTCTCCCTCGGCCACGCCTCGTTCCTCGGCATCGCCGCCTATTCGATCGCCTACGGCACCGGGCACGGGATGGCGGCGGCGCCGGCGATTCCGTTTGCGCTGGGGATCACGTTGGCGGTCGCGGCCGTGTTCGGCTTTCTCGTGGTACGGGTGCGGCAGCTCACGTTTGTCATGCTCACGCTGGCGCTCGGACAGGTCGTGTGGGGGCTGGCGTACCGGTGGACCTCGGTGTTGGGAGGAGACAACGGGCTCCCCGTCGCGGGCCGTCCGGCCATCGGGCCGCTCAACCTGACCGACGCCGGCTCGTACTACTATTTCGCCGTGGCCGCGTTCATCGTCTGCGCAGTCCTGCTCTGGCTGATCGTCAACTCGCCGTTCGGTCTGGTCTTGAAGGGGATCCGCGAGAACGAGGAGCGGATGAGCGCGCTCGGCTTCGCCGTCGGCCTTCACAAGTACCTCGCGTTTCTCATCGCGTCGCTGTTTGCCGGGGTCGCGGGCGTCCTCTTCGCGTTCTTCAATCTCTACGTCAGCCCGACCACGATCGACTTCCAGCACAACGGCATCGCCGTGTTGATGTCCGTGGTCGGAGGTCTGGGGACTTTATGGGGGCCGCTGATCGGGGCTGTGATCGTCGTATTGACCCAGCAGTACGTGAGCATCTTCATCACCCGCTGGGTGACCCTGCTGGGGATCATCTTCGTGCTGACGGTACTTTTCGCGCGCCGCGGCGTCTACGACGCGGTTCGCCTCCTGCTGTCGCGATTCGTCGGCGCCCCCCCGCAGCCCGCGGAACCGGGCGGGTTGGTCGCATCGCCGGCCGGCCGGCCCTGGACGGGGAACGGATGAACGGGGCGCATCGCGGAGAGCCCGTGGCTCTTTGGTTATCGGGGCTCTCGTATTATTTCGGCGCCGTGGGGGCGGTGCGCGACGTCGACCTCAGCGTCGCCGAAGGGGCGCGCCACGGAATCATCGGCCCCAACGGGGCCGGCAAGACGACGCTGTTCAATCTCCTGACGGGCGAGCTGCGCCCGACATCGGGGAGCATCACGCTGTTTGGGACGGACGTCACGCACACCCCGCAGCCGCGTCGGGTGGCCCTGGGGCTGGGCCGGACCTACCAGATCACGCGCACCTTCGGGGCGCTGACGGTGCTGGAAAATCTGACGCTGGCCACGCTCGGATTGAGTCCGCACAAGTTTGCCCTGTTTCGCCGGTGGACCGGCTACCGGGGGAACCGCGAGATGCTGGAACAGGTGGCGGAGCGGTTCCAGCTGTCGCACCGCCTGCAGCGGCGTGCGGCGGACCTCTCCCACGGGGAGCAGCGCCAGCTCGATGTGGCCCTCGCCGTCACGCTGAGGCCGCGGGTGCTGCTCCTCGACGAGCCGGGCGCGGGCCTATCGCCCGGGGAGCGGCTCACGATGACGCGCCTGATTCAAGAGCTGCCCGCGGACCTCACCGTGGTGATGATCGAACACGATATGGACATGGTCCGGGACGTCGTCTCGCGCGTCACGGTCCTGCACCTGGGCAGGGTCGTGGCGGACGGGCCGACGAGTCGGATCCGCCAGGACGAGCGCGTGCGCGCGCTGTACCTCGGCAGGCGGGTCACCGATGCTTGAGGTCGACGACATTCACACGTACCGCGGCGACAGCCACGTGCTGCAGGGCGTCAGCCTGCGCGTTCCCGCCGCGGCGTGCGTGACGCTGCTGGGCCGCAACGGGATGGGGAAAACCACGCTCATCCGGAGCATCATGGGCCTCACGCCGCCGCGCTCCGGCCGCATCGCCTGGGACGTCGGGAACCTGACCGGACTGCCTCCCTATGCCATCGCCCGGCGCGGCCTCGCGCTCGTGCCGCAGGGCCGCTGGATCTTCCCGTCGCTGACCGTCGAGGAGAACCTGTCGTTGGGCACCCAGCCGGCGCGGAGGGGCGGCCGCGGCTGGACGATCGACGAGCTGTATGAGATCTTTCCCCACCTGAAAGAGCGCCGGCACAACCGGGGCGGCCACCTATCGGGAGGGGAGCAGCAGATGCTGGCAATCGGACGGGCGCTGATGACCAATCCCCGCCTGCTGCTGATGGACGAGCCCAGCGAAGGCCTGGCGCCGGTCATCGTGGACCGGATGGAAGAATTGATCCGGGATCTCCGGGACCGCGGCCTCTCGATCCTGCTCGTCGAGCAGAACTACGGGCTCGGCGTCAGCCTCGCCGACCACGTGTATGTGCTCGCGAACGGACTGATCGTTTGGAACGGGACGGCCGGCGCGCTCGAAGCCGCCCCGCAGGTGCGCCAGCAGTTTCTCGGAGTTTAGCCCCCGCCTACGGGCTCTGCCTCGTGTAGCAGCAGGCGATCTTCTCCCAGACGTCCTTGGACAAAATCCCCCACGGCATCACGTTCCGGTACGTCACGGTCGGCACCTGGCGCAGCTCGCCGTTTACGGTTTGGAGCTTGCCGACGTAGAAATTCTCGATCGGCGCGTTCGTGCCGGGGTCCCACCTCACCGGCCCGCGCGGCGCCTGGAACTGCGCGCCGACGACGGCGTCGAGCCACGCCCGGCGGTCCGTCGTGTCACCGTCGATTTTGCGGAGCGCAAGGATATAGCTCTTCGCAGCCGTGTACCCGATCTCGGCGTACGCCCCCGGGTATTTGCCTGTGGCCGCCTTGTACGCCGCGGCCATGCGGCGGTTCTCGGGATTGTCGAGTCCATCCATGTACGCGCCTGCGACCATCGCGGCCTTGGCGACGTCTTGGTCTTCCTGCTGCAGCACGGTGTAGTCGTTGAACGTCGAAGTGCTCAACAGGGCGATCTTGCCGAGGAGGCCGAATTGGCGAAACGCCGCGGCGACCTTCACCGACGCCGCGCCGGCGGTGAGGACGAAGAGGCCGTCGCTGTCCGACGGAATCTGCGTGATGTAGGGGCTCCAGTCCGCGGTCGTTATCGGCGCCCAGATCTGCTTTTCGATCCCGCCGCCGCCCTTCTTCAAGGCCACCACAAATCCGCCCACGGTGTCCCAGCCGTACGAGAAGTCCAGCGCGAGCGTGGTCACCCGCTTGAGGTGGAGGTGGTCGGCGGCCCACTTGCCGAGCATCATCGCCGGCGTGTCGGAGGCGTAGGACCCGAGCAGGATGTTCTTCGCGCGTGCGGACGTCGCCAACGTGTCGGCGGAGGCGACCATGATCATCGGGATGCCGGAGGCCGCGACGTACCCGCGGATGGCCAGCGCTTCGTTGGACGTCGTCGGGCCGAACAGCCCGACCACCCGGTCGTTCTCGACCAGCTGCCGTACCGCGTTCAACCCTTGGGTCGGATCGCCGGCGTCGTCGATGGCGATGGTCTGAATCTTCCGGCCGTGGACGGTGTCGCCCAGGTCTTTGAGCGCGAAATTCCACCCGAGCAGTTCATCATTGCCGTTCGGCGCGAAGTTGCCGGTCTTCGGCACCAGGAGCCCCAACTTGATCGGACCGGTGTCCGCGGATCTGGCGACACCACCGAGCGCGAGCGGGAGCGTCATGACCGCGGCAAGGAACAGCGAGGCCCTCAGGCGACGTCCGACTGGCACCAACGTGAGCACCTCCACAGGGAAGGTCCGATGATCAACGGCCGTCTAGACGCTGCGGTATGGGGCTAGAATTACTCAACAAGGGAAGCGACACCTGCGCCGTTCCTCTCTCTGCGTTGTCGCCGTCAATCATACGGATGGGAAACGTGTAACGTGTCGTTCCTCCCACCTCCGTCCGACTCGGGCGGTGAACGGTACTTGAAAGAAAGGTTTGCGCTGTTCGTGTCAAACCATGTAACCCACGGGGGATCGGGAGCGTGGGAGACATGGGCCCACTGTGGGTTGAGGTGCGTCGCCGGACCCTGAACAGTCGCGAACGCGGGTCATCGTAGCTTCGGGTCGCGTTCGGGTTGCTGAGTTCCGTTCGTTCGCAGTCGCCAAGCACCGCGTTGCGAGATTCTCGGATGCGCGCGGTGACCGTCCGCCGGCACGGCGGTGTCGACGTCTTGCGTCTCGAAGAAGTACCCACGCCGGTCCCCGGCCCCGATGAGATACTGGTAAAGGTGCTCGCGTGTTCCGTGAACCGGGTGCCCGATCTCCTGGTGCGCGCGAGCCGCCGGGCGATGGGCACGCCGACCTTTCCCCACGTCCTGGGCGCCGATCCGGCCGGCGAGGTCGTCGCCGTCGGGCCGGGCGTCATCGGTATCCCGTTGGGGCAGCGGGTCGTCACGTATCCGCTGCTGCGGTGCGGGGAATGCGACTTCTGCCGTCGCGGGAGCGGGGAAAACTACTGCCGCCGGTACCGCGTCGTCGGGGTCCACCTGTGGGGCGGCTACGCCGAATACGTCAAGGTCCCCGCACAGAATGTCATCCCGATCCCCATGTCCGTTTCCGCGGAGACCGCCGCGGCGCTGTCACTGTCGTACACTACGGCGTGGCACGGGCTCGTCACCAAGGCGCCCGTCGCCGCCACAGACTCGATCCTGGTGATGGCGGCCGGCGGCGGCGTCGGGGCGGCGGCGTGCCAGATTGCTCGGCTTCAGGGCGCGCGCGTGATCGCGGCCGCGGGCAGCGACTGGAAGCTCGAACGCGCCCGCGCGCTTGGGGCGGAGGCCGGCGTCAATTACTCCCAGGACGGCTGGGCGAACCAGGTCCTGTCGCTGACCGAGGGGAAGGGCGTCGACGTTGTGTTTGACACGACGGGAAAGTTCGCGGGACCGGAGAGCCTGGGCGTCCTGAACCGCGGCGGCCGTCTCGTGAGCTGCGGGGCGTTCGGCGGGCAGTCGGTTCGGGTGCCCCTCGGGAACCTGCACCGGAACCGCAATACGCTGTCGTTCTACGAGGGCGGAGCGTCGCACGATCTGCGCCATCTGATCCGGCTCGCGGCCAGCGGGCGGCTGCAGCCGGTCATCGACAGCCGCTTCCCGATGACGGAGGTCAAGGGCGCCCACCAGCGGCTCGCCGATCGGGCCAATTTTGGCAAGGTTGTTCTCGTTCCGCAGGACCACCGGTGACGCCGCGGGTGCGCCCTTGCTCGGCGCCATAAAGGGGAGACGGCCGGGATGTCATTGACGGGATTGTTGGGCCGCTTCACGCGGGACGTGGGAGTCGATCTCGGGACCGCAAACACCCTTGTCTACGTCGAGGGTGACGGCATCGTGGTGCGCGAACCGTCCGTGATCGCCCGCCGGGCGGGCCACAAGGAAATCCTCGCCGTGGGCAATGCGGCGAAGAAGATGATCGGCCGGACGCCCGCCGAGATCATCGCCACGCGGCCGCTGCGGAACGGCGTGATCGCGGATTTCGATATCACCGCCACGATGCTGTCGTACTTCATCCGCCAGGGGATCCAGACGAGGAGAATCGCGCGCCCGCAGGTGATGGTAGGCATTCCGAGCGGCGCGACCACGGTGGAGAAGCGCGCCGTGATCGGCGCCGGTCTTCAGGCGGGGGGACGGCGGACGTACCTGATCGAGCAGCCGCTGGCGGCCGCGGTTGGGGCCGGGCTCGAGATCTCGGAGCCGTTCGGGCGCATGATCGTGGACGTCGGCGGGGGCACGACCGAGGTGGCCGTCATCGCCCTCGGCAACATCGTGACCGTCCGCAGTCTCCGCGTCGCGGGCGATGAAATGGACGAAGACATCATGCAGTACATGCGCAAGGCGCACAATCTGCTCATCGGCGAGCGGATGGCGGAAGACGTCAAGATTCGCGTGGGATCCGCGTACCCGCAGAAGGAGGACGACTCGATCAACGTGCGCGGCCGCGATCTCGTGTCCGGCCTGCCGCGAACGCTGCGCGTGTCGGGCGCCGAGATTCGTGCCGCGATGGCGGAATCGGTCGCGGAAATCGTCAACACGGTGAAAATGACCCTCGAGGTCACGCCGCCGGAACTGGCGGCCGATATCATGCGGGAAGGCATCCATCTCACCGGGGGCGCGTCGCTGCTCCGCGGGTTCGACGTGCTGCTCAGGGAGGAGACCGGACTTCCCGTGACCTACGTGGCCGACCCGCTCAGCAGCGTGGCGCTGGGCACCGGGAAGATTCTCGGCGCGATGGGGACGCTGAAGCGGGTGGTGATCACGAGCGCACTCGTGTAGGGCGCGCCGCCGCGCCGTCCGGAGTCAGCCCGGGCACGGTCTCGTCGCGCCCCTGCGTCGAATGTCCTCGACACGGCGCGATGAGTTTGCCCGCCTCCGATCAGATCACGCCGCGTGCGTCGCGGCCTGCCGGTTGGCCCGCGGGTACTCGCGTACGTCCGCGCCGTCGTAGATCTGCCGCGGCCGCACGATCTTTTGGTCGGGATCCTTGAGCTGCTCCTCCCACTGCGCGAGCCAGCCCGACGTCCGCGGGATGGCGAACAACACCGGGAACATCTCCACCGGGAACCCCATCGCCTGGTAGATGATCCCCGAGTAAAAATCCACGTTGGGGTAGAGGTGGCGGCTCACAAAGTAGTCGTCCTGGAGCGCGATGCGCTCCAGCTCGAGGGCGATGTCGAGCAGCGGGTTGGTCCCGGTCACGGTGAACACCTCGGCGGCCACCTTCTTGATGAGCGTGGCCCGCGGATCGTAGTGCTTGTAGACGCGGTGGCCGAAGCCCATGAGCCGGATCTCGCCCGTCTTCGCCCGCCCGACGTACTCCGGCACCCGGTCTTTCGTCCCGATCTCGGCGAGCATTTTCAGCACCTGCTCGTTCGCCCCGCCGTGGAGCGGACCGTAGAGGGCGGCCGCCGCGCCGGCGAGCGCGGAATACGGATCGGGGTGCGAGCTGCCGATGCCGCGCATCGCGCTGCTGCTGCAGTTCTGCTCGTGGTCGGCGTGCAGGATGAACAGGGCGTCGAGCGCCCGCTCCAGGACGGGGTTCGGCGCGTACTTGAGCTCCGTCGTCTTGAAGAGCATGTTGAGGAAGTTGCCGGTGTACGAAAGGTCGTTGTCGGGATACACGTAGGGCAGGCCGCGGCTGTGCCGGTACGCGAAGGCGGCGAGCGTCGGCATCTTGGCTACGAGCCGGACGATCTGCTTGTGCCGCACCGCCGGATCCTGGATCCGGCCGGCCTCCGGATAGAAGGTGGACAGCGCTCCCACGGTGCCGATCAGCATCCCCATCGGGTGCGCGTCGTAGTTGAACCCGTCCAGGAACTTCTTGATCGACTCGTGGATCATCGTGTGCTGCGTGACTTCGCCCGTCCACGCGTCGAGCTGCGCGGCGGTCGGCAGGTCGCCGTTGAGCACGAGGTACGCCGTTTCCAGATAGGTCGATCGCTCGGCGAGTTGCTCGATCGGGTAGCCGCGGTAGCGGAGGATCCCGCGTTCGCCGTCGACGAAGGTGACGCTGCTCTTCGTGGTCGCCGTGTTCAGCAGTCCGGGGTCGTAGGTCATGAGGCCGAAGTCGTCGGCGGACGCCCGGATCTGCCGCAGGTCCGCGGCGCGGATCGCGGCGCCGTAGGTCGGGTAGGTTCCGTAGACGATCGGCACGCTGTAGGTTTTCCCGGTCCGGTTGTCGGTAATGGTCAGCGAGTCGTTCATCGACCTTCCTCCTCCGTCACACCGTCAACCGCGCGCCGGCGCTACGCCGGAACTTTGCGGGCGGCCGCCATCGCGCGCGTCAACTCGGAGAGCTGTGAGAGGTTCTGCGCATCGACCACCGCGACCGCCGCGATGTCGACGATGTCGGTCACTTCCGCCCCCCGGCTCAGCACGTGCACGGGCTTGGCCATGCCCATCAGGATCGGGCCGACCGCGGTCGCGCCGCCGAGGTGCTGCAGGAGCTTGTACGCGGTGTTGGCCGCTTCGAGGCTCGGGAAGATCAGCACGTTCGCCTCGCCGGCGAGGCTCGAGAACGGATAGTCCGCCTGCCGCAGGTCGGGCACGACGGCGACGTCCGCCATGATCTCCCCGTCGACCATGAGGTCGGGCCGCCGTGCCCTGACGAGCGCGGTGGCCTCGGCGACCTTGGCCGACCGCGGGTGGCGCGTCGAGCCGAAGTTCGAGAACGACAGCATCGCCACGCGCGGCGTGATGTTGAACTCGCCCGCCTTCTCCGCGGCCATGATCGCGATGGCGGCCAGGTCCTCCGCCGTCGGGTCGACGTTGACCGTGGGGTCTGCCAGGAGATACGGACGGCCGTTCAGCGCGAGCAGGTACAGACCGGCGACCCGCGAGGTCCCGCGCGCCGGGCCGATGACCTGCAGCGCGGGCCGGATTACGTCCGGATAGTGATAAGTGAGCCCGGCGACGAACGCGTCCGCGTCACCCGCCTGGACCATCATCGCGCCGAAGTAGTTGGGTTGCCCGGCGAGGGTCAGAGCCTCGCGCAGGGTGATCCCCTTGCGTCGCCGCGCCTCGTAGAAGGCGGCCGCATACGCCGCGCGCTTCGCGGAGGCCTGGGGCACGACGATCTCCAAGGAGGCGGCGACGCCGAGGTCCTTCATCCGGGCGCGGATCACGTCCTCGCGGCCGAGGAGAATCGGCTGCGCGATCCCGTCGCGGGCGATATTCGCGGCCGCGCGGATGACCTTCGCTTCCTCTCCCTCCGAAAACACGACGCGCCGGGGCGACGCCTGGGCCTTGTGCACGACGACGCCCATGACTTCCCAGCCCCGGGTGAGGCGCCGGCTCAGCTCGTCACGGTAGGCGGCGAGATCCACCGTTCGGCGCGCGACCCCGGACGTCATCGCGGCCTCCGCCACGGCGGGCGCCACCCAGAGGGGCACCCGCGGGTCGACCGGCTTGGGGAGGATGTAGTCCGGCCCGAAGCGCAGCTGCTCGAGCCCGTAGGCCCGCAGCACCACGTCGGGGACTTCTTCCTTGGCGAGCGCCGCCAGCGCCCGCGCCGCCGCGATCTTCATCTCGTCGTTGATCGCGCGCGCCCGCACGTCGAGAGCCCCGCGGAAAATGAACGGGAACCCCAGCACGTTGTTGACCTGGTTCGGGTCGTCGGAGCGGCCGCTCGCCACGATCGCGTCGGGCCGGGCCGCCCGCGCGTCGGCGACGGTGATTTCGGGGTCGGGGTTGGCGAGGGCGAAGATGATCGGCCGCTCCGCCATCGACCGGACCATGTCCTGGGAGACGATCCCGGCGACCGACAGCCCCATGAACACGTCCGCGCCTCTGAGCGCGTCGGCGAGCGTGCGCGCGGACGTCTCGGCCGCGAACCGCTGCTTGTAGGGGTTCATCCCCTCGGCGCGCCCGGCGTAGACGACGCCTTTGGTGTCGACCAGCCGGATGCGCTCGCGGCGCATTCCGAGCTTGACGAACAGTTCCGCCGACGCGATCGACGCCGCGCCCGCGCCGCTGATCACGGTGCGGACGTCTTCGATGCGCTTCCCCGTGAGTTCAAGCGCGTTGAGCAGGCCTGCCGCCGTGATGATGGCCGTGCCGTGCTGGTCGTCGTGAAACACGGGAATGTCGACGAGCGCCCTGAGCCGCTCCTCGACGGCGAAGCACTCCGGCGCCTTGATATCCTCGAGGTTGATGCCGCCGAACGTGGGCGCGACCGCCCGCGCGACGCGGACGATCTCGTCCGGATCGGTCGCGTCGACCTCGAGGTCGAAGGCGTCGACATCGGCGAATCGCTTGAACAAGAGCGCTTTGCCTTCCATCACCGGCTTCGCCCCGGCCGGCCCCATGTTGCCGAGCCCGAGCACCGCGGTGCCGTTGCTGATCACCGCGACCAGGTTGCCCTTGTTCGTATAGTCGTACGCGGCGGGCGGATCGGCGTGGATGTCGCGGACGGGTTCGGCGACCCCCGGCGTGTACGCAAGCGACAGATCGAGCTGCGTCGCGCAGGGCTTGGTGATCGCGATCGCGATTTTCCCGGCGCGGCCCTTGCGGTGATACTCGAGCGCGTCCTCACGCAAAACCGGCATGATCATCCCTCCGGGCCAGGCGCGATTCGCCGGACGGGCCGCGAAAATCAGAAAAGACCGCCCGCGTGGAAGGTACGGCGCCTCTGCCTCCGAGTATGCTGGGCGGGCTCCCCGCGACGCATCGGGCGGCCAGACGATTGTGCGGTGGGTTCGCCGCCCGATGCCCGCGGGGACGGGCGCGCCGGGGGCGCGGCGTCACGAACGCGGCCTGAACTTCCACCGCCCGCCACCTATAGGCGGCGGGCCGACCGGCCGGCGACCCGAACCCGGATCTCGTGGTAGCCTTCCGCGCCGTCCGGCGTCCTGCGCCGCCGGCCCGGCTGTATCGTTCCCGCGCCGTCGACGGCGCGGACCCACAGCGCGTAGTCGCCCGGCGCCGGAGGCTTCCACTCCGCCGACCAGAATTGCCAGCAGTTGTCGCCCAACGCTTCCTTGAGGGCGGCCGGGAACCACGTCGTCCCGCCGTCCGCGCTGATCTCCACGCGCGCAACGCCGCGGCTGCCGGCAAACGCCCAGCCTCCGAGTTCTACCGCGGCGCCGTCCCGCGCGTCCACGCGGAAGGCGCTGTGAATCTTGACGGTCGCCGGGTTGGCTAATCGCCGGCGCTCCCAACGGCCGGCGGCATTGGAGTCGGCCACGTGGATGCCGGTCAGCCACTTGGGCTGCTTCATGCCGTACCGGTTGGGGAGGAGGACCCGCACCGGCGCGCCGTGCGCCGCGGGGAGGGGCCGTCCGTTCATCTCGTATGCGAGCAGAGCCCTGGCGTCCATCGCCACGGCGAGCGGGACGGCCTCGACGTAGCCGTCCGCGCAGCGCCAGATCACCGCGGTCGCCGCCGGCCGCACCTCGGCAAGGCCGAGGATGTCTCGAACCCGCAATCCCTTCCAGTTGGCATTGCCGATCAGATCGCCTCCGGTTTCGTTGGTGATGCACTCCAGCGTGTGGCAGCGTTCGACGGAAGGCGCGGCTTTGACGAACTCGGCATAGGACATTTTGAGCGGCCTGGCGACCAGACCCGTGACCGCGAACGACCAATCGGCGATCCGGACGGCGGGATCGAACGGAAAATTCTTGGAGACGCGATAGAACTCGCGGTTCGCGGTGACCTCCGCCGGCATCCCCCTGATGAGGCGGAAAGCCTTCGGGCCCGCGCCGGCGGCTCCCGATGCCGTGGCGGTCGAGCGCGGGCCCGCATCCCCGTCCCAGATCCCGACGCGGGAGACGGCGCCCGCGACCAGCCCCATGAGCGCGGCCCGTCGCAACAGGGGCCGCCGGCCGACCGGCCGGATGCCT
This sequence comes from bacterium, assembly GCA_035691305.1. Lineage (NCBI taxonomy): Bacteria > bacterium. The sequence goes on along the minus strand of DASSJF010000015.1, from coordinate 42,506 downwards.
GCAGGCAAGTCCCGCCCTGCCGGCGCCGCGGCCGCGGCGCCGGCCCGATTCGCGGCTTCGTTGCGGCTGAAGAGACCGGGCAGCAGTGTTCCATAGACGAGGCTGCCGATCGCCACCGGGAGTATTGGGGCCGACACGGCGGTGGTCAGCGGCTCGCCCAGCACTTCCCCCTCGATGAAGGCCCACGCGACCGCGGCGACGACAAGCCCGAAGTGCATCCGGGATCGACGGCCCGCGGGCACGATGTGCGCGTACGCGGCGCCGCCGAGGCCATACCCGATCAGCATGGCGCAGGTCGCGGCCGCGAACGCCAGCGGTTTGGCCAGGTGCTGGAGTTCGGCGAGCAGGAAGGCAAACACCGGATTCGGCAGCAGCAGGGCGATCCGTTCGGTGAGGGCTTCCTGCGGCATCGGGACGCCGGTTGCGAGCCTGCAGACGAACAGGGCAAGCGTCGCGCCGGCTCCGGCCACGACGCCGGCTGGAAAGCCGCCCGGCCAACCCCTGCGCATCCGCTCCATAGTCAATCGTCAGAGTTCCCTACATCTTCGGCCTGTAGACGCGCCGCGAGCATCGCCCGCGGCCAAGCCGGCCTGGCGGCCGGCCGGTCCTCCCCAGGAGTCCAGGGGCGGATTCGACCCGGGGAGAAGGAACAGCGCATGGCTTTCCGTCTGTCGCCGGTCCCCGCCGGCCGTCCGACCTTTCTCGACGTGCCCCGCTGCCCGGACCTAGGCGCGCTGGACGCCGACATCGCCGTGCTCGGCGTGCCGTTCTGCGTCCCGTACGATCTGCAGACGGCGGCGTCCCAGAGCCGGGCGCCCGCGGCGCTGCGCGAGCAGTCGATGCGGTACGTCCCGTGGTACGCGACCAACTACGATTTCGACTTCGGCGACGACCTGTTCGCCGGCCGCAACATCCGGATCGTCGACTGCGGTGACGTGGCGATGGTCGCGGGACACTGGGACGAAGCGCCGCCCGCGGCGGAGGCGGCGGTCAAGGCGATCCTGGCGCGGGGCGCGGTGCCGTTCGTGTTGGGCGGCGACGACTCCGTGCCGATTCCCGTACTGCGCGCCTACGCCGAGCAGCCGCCGATCTGCGTCGTGCAGATCGACGCGCACATCGACTGGCGCGACGAGCGGGAGGGGATCCGGGACGGACTCAGCAGCCCGATGCGGCGGGCGTCCGAGATGCGGTGGGTCCGGGGCATGGCGCAGATCGGTCTCCGCGGGTTCGGCAGCGGGCGGCGGGTGGAGTTCGACGACGCGCGCGCGTACGGCTCGGTGCTGATCGGCGCCGCCGAGATCCATCGTACCGGCGTCGAAGCCGCGCTGGCGAAAGTGCCCGCCGCGGACCGTTACTTCATTACGCTCGACGTGGACGGTCTCGACCCGTCGGCCGCCCCGGCGGTCGCCAGCCCGGCGTTCGGCGGACTCACCTACGATGAAGCGAGCGGCGTGCTGCGCGGGGTCGCGGCGCGCGGCCGCGTCGCGGGGTTCGACGTGGTGGAGATCATGCCGGACCTCGCCGGCGGCGACCTGACCTGCCGCGTCAGCGTCCGCCTCATGCTCAATTTGATCGGCGCGATGGCCCACGCCGGCCGGATCGGCGGACGGCCGCGATGAAGTAGGGGGTCACGATGCCGAACACCGCCCGCGCGCCTCTGGACGAGCGCTACCTCGTCGATGTTCTGTCGCGGCTCGCCCGCGTCCCGACCGACGTGCCGCTCGGCTTCGACACGCTGATGGAGCCGGACGACCCGAAGCTCGTCCACTACGTCCAGAACGTGGTGCGCCCGGAACTGGCGGCGATCGGCGTTTACGATCTTCTCGACGTTCCGCGCAACAATCTCGTCGCGCGGCTCGGCGCCGGCCGCTCGGGCCGGACGCTGTTGATTCAGAACTACACGCCGGCGCAGCACCACAATCTGATGGACGCACCGTTCTCCGGCAAGATCGGCAACGCCGCGGCGTACGGCTGCCCCGAGCCCGCCGTCTTCGGCCAGGGCGTCAGCCAGAACAAAGCGCATCAGGCCGTCATGCTTGCCGTTCTCAAGATGCTGGCCGAGGCGGGCGGAGAGCTCCGGGGTACGCTCTACTGGGCCGTCAACAACGAGGGCCGCAGCAGCCACGCCTGCTCGGAGGCGATCATCGCCGCGCTCGATCCCAAGCCGTCGTTCGGCGTGATTCAGATCGGGACGGGGCTGAAACTTTCGCTCGGCAACCGCGGCCGTGTCGACGTCAACGTGCACGTCCGGGGGCGGGCCGCGCACTCGAGCACGCCGGAAGAGGGCCTCGGCGCGATCGACGCGGCCGTCGAAATCACCGCCCGGCTGCGGCGGCTCAAGTGGGCCGACCGGCATCCGATCCTCGGCGGCCGGCACGCGATCGTCTACAAGATGCGCTTCGAGCCGGTCGCCCCGCACACGCTGCCGGCGGAGGCGTTCCTCACCGTCGACCGGCGCCTCCTGCCCGGCGACGACCCCGAAGTGGCCACCGACGAGGTGCGCCGAGCGATCGGCGACATGGCGCCCTACGAGGTCTCCGTGGAGACCGGCGTCTTGATGTGGCCGGCGCTTGTCGATCCGCATCTCGACTGGGTGACCGCGTTCCACGCCGCGCACCGCGCGGTCGCCGGCGCGGATCCGGAGATCGTGTACGGGCGTGGCACCTTCGACGCCGGCGGGCCCTGCCGGCTGGGTGTGCCGACCGTGATGTACGGCGCAACCGGCGGCGTGTGGCCGACCGGCGCCGACTTCGTACCGGTCTCGCAGGTGGTCGCGGAGGCCCGGGTCCTCGCCGAGCTGATCCGCTCCCAACTTCAATAACACTCCAAGGGGGGACGACGCATGGATGAGACGTTTTCGAGGCGCGGCGCCACGAGCGAAGGCGGACGCGTGACCCGCCGGACGCTGCTCCGCGCCGGAGCGCTTGCCGCCGCATCCGGGGCCGTCGGGGCGCGGCTCCTCGGCAGCCGCACGGAGGCCCGCGCGGCCGGGCTGGCGAGGGCGACGCTGCGCCTCAACTTCAATCCCAACGCCGAGCACGCGCCCTACTACCTCGGGAAGAAGAAGGGCTACTACGCGGATCAAGGCATCGACCTGAGCATCCTGCCCGGCACCGGCTCGGCCGCGGCCGTGCAGCTCGTCGGGGCGGGAGACAGCATGTTCGGCGTCGCCGTCGCGGACGCGGTCACGGTAGGACGGGCGCAGAAGATTCCCGTCGTCTCGCTCGGCGTGCTGCTGCAGAACAGCCCGACGGTGCTCGTGTCCCTTAAGAGCAAGAACATCATGAAGCCCGCGGACCTGTACGGGAAGAAGGTGGGCGACAATCCGGCGAGCACGGTCCACGCGTTCTGGAACGCGTTCCTCAAGATCAACAACCTCGACCCGGCCCGTATCACCGTCGTGAACGTGACCGCGTCGGTGGGCCCGCTGATCGCCGGCAGCATCGACGCCGCGGGTCTGCTGCTGACGAACGAGGTCGTGGTGATCCAGAGCCGCGGCCTCCCGCTCAACATCCTCAACTACGCCGACTACCGTGTGAAGAGCTACGGGCAGACGATCTTCACCAGCGAGGGCTTGCTGAACGGCAACCGGGATCTCGCCAGGCGCATGGCGCTGGCGACGTTCAAGTCCTGGACCTATACGCTCGACCACGTGGACGAGGCGATCGCGGCGCTCGCGGAGGCGGTGCCGGAGACCGACCGGAAGCTCGAGGCCGCGAAGTGGCCGGCCATCAAGAGCCTGGTCTGGAGCCCGGACGCGCGGGCGCACGGCTTTGGCTACCAGACGCTCGCCGGCTGGACGCAGACCTACAACACGTTCCGCGCCGGCGGGATGATCCAGAACGACTTCGATCCGAAGACCATCTTCACCGACATCGCGCCGCAGAAGTAAGGGGTGATGGCGAACGCGATCGAGCTCGACCGCGTCGGCCTGACGTACGGCGCGGAGGGCAGCGCGCGCCGCGTCGAGGCGCTGCGCGACGTCGGCTTCGGCGTCGGCGAAGGCCAGTTCGTCTCGATTATCGGGCCGTCCGGGTGCGGCAAGTCGACGCTGCTCAAGATCGTCGCCGACCTGCTCCCGCCGTCCTCCGGACGCGTTACCGTGTTCGGCGGCGACGCCCACACCGCCCGGGCGCGCCGGAGCTTCGGTTTCGTGTTTCAGACGCCGCTCCTGTTCCCGTGGCGCACCTCGCTCGACAACGTGGCGCTGATGCTCGAGATTCAGGGGCTCGGCCGCGACGAGCGCCGCCGGCGGGCGCGTCAATTTCTCGACCTGGTCGGCCTCTCCGGCTTCGAGGCCCACCGTCCCGGCGAGCTGTCGGGCGGGATGCAGCAGCGGGTGGCGATCGCGCGCGCCCTATCGTTCGACCCGCGTATTCTCCTGATGGACGAGCCGTTCGGAGCCCTCGACGCGATCACGCGCGACCGGATGGGCGTCGAACTCCTCCGCATCTGGCAGCGGACCCGCAAGACGGTGCTCTTCGTCACGCACAGCATCCCGGAGGCGGTCCTGCTCTCCGACACGGTCGTGACGTTTACGCCGCGCCCGGGCCGCGTGCGCTCGATCCACCAGATCGACCTGCCGCGGCCGCGGACCCAGGAGACGCGCCTGTCGCCCGGGTTCATTGAATACTCCCGGATCCTCCTGAAAGAGCTCGAGGGCGATCCGTCCGGGGACGACGCGAGGTGAGCGCTCCGGCGCGCGAGGCACGTGAGGGCGGACGGCGCGCGCCGGCCGGCGCGCTGCGGGAGGGGGCCGCGGCGGTCGCCGGCAACATCCCCGCGGCGATCTTCTTCCTGCTGCTGCTGGTCGCGTGGCAGGTCGTCGTCGATACGCGCCACGTCAGCGACTTCATCCTGCCGAGCCCGCTCGTCATTCTGAGGACGACGCTGCGGTACTTCCCGCTGATGATGCGCCACACGTGGACGACGACGTACGAGATCACCCTCGGCTTCGTCATCGGCAACGCGATCGCGGTGGCCGCGGCCCTCCTGATCGTGAATTCGCGCCTCGTCGAGAAGGCGTTCTATCCGCTGTTGATCGCGTCGCAGACCATTCCCAAGGTGGCGATCGCGCCGCTGTTCATCATCTGGTTCGGGTCCGGGATCACGCCGAAGGTGGTCATCACCGCGGTGATCTGTTTCTTCCCGACCGTGGTGAACACGGTGCAGGGCCTCAAGGCCACGGACGAGAACGCGATCGATCTGCTGCGGCTGGTCGCGGCGTCGCGCGTCCAGGTCTTTACCAAGCTGCAGTTCCCGAACGCGCTGCCGTACTTCTTCGCCGGGCTCAAGATCTCGATCGCGCTCGCGGTGATCGGCGCGATCATCGGCGAATGGGTCGGCGCGAACTCCGGACTCGGCTACGTCATCCTGTACTCGACCCAGACGCTGCGGACGGACTTCCTGTTCTCGGCGCTGTTCTTGATCTCGGTGCTCGGCGTGGTCCTCTACCTCGCCGTCGTACTGCTCGAGCGGCTCTTCTCGTGGCGCGCGTCGGACAGACCCGTCGGCGGGCTGTGAGCCGATGACGACCGCGGTCAAAGGCGAGGCGGTCCTGGCCTTCGACGGACGGCGCCACCGGCTGGTCCCTAACGGCGTCGTCGTCTTCGACGGCGGCACGATCACATACGCCGGCCGCGAGTACTCCGGCCGGGTCGACACGGTCGTGGACACCGGACGCTGTCTCGTGCTGCCGGGGTTCGTGAACGTCCACACGCACGGCGGGGCGGAGCCGGGCGGCCGGCTGATCCTGGACTGCGGACGGGCGGACGCCTTCAACACCGGATACATGAACGTGCAGACGGCGCGGCCGGGACGGCGCCACATCGCGCAGCGGGAAGATCCGGCGCTCGGCGCCCGGCAGTACCTGGCCGAGTGCGTGCTGCACGGCTCGACCACGGTCGTCAACGTCGGGCAGGGCGGGCGCGAGTTGATCGCCGCCGCGCGCGAGATCGGCGTGCGTCTGTACGCGGGCCCGCGCTACGCGAGCGCGGTGTACGTCGAAGCGACGCCCGGCCGGATCGAGTACCGCTGGGACGAGGCTCGAGGCGAGGCCGGCCTGCGGGAGGCGTGCGGGTTCGTCGAGGAGGCCTCGCGCGACGGAGGCGGGCTCGTCACCGGGATGCTCTGCCCGCACGCCGCCGACACCTGCAGCGGCGCGCTCCTCGCCGCGACCATGCGCGCGGCGGAGGATCTCGGGGTCCGCGTGCAGATCCACGCCGCCCAGGGGTTGTTCGAGTTCACGGAGATGGTCCGGCGGACGCAGCTGACGCCCATCCGGTGGCTCCACGCCAACGGCGCGCTGACGCCGCGGACGATTCTGGGCCACGCCATTTTTCTCGACCACCACCCGCTCGCCCCGGCGCCGGGCCGGATCGACCTGGATCTGCTCGCGGGGTCCGGCGCCCACGTCGCGCACTGCCCGCTCGCGCTGGCCCGGCGCGGCTGGTCGCTTCACTCGTTCGACCGCTACCGGCGCGCCGGCGTCAACGTCGCGATCGGCACGGACACGTGCCCGCGCGACATCGTCGACGAGATGCGGTGGGCCTCGTACGTGTGCAAGCTCGTGGAGGGCGACTTCACGGCGGGGCAGCCCGCCGACGTGATCAACGCGGCGACCTTGGGCGCCGCCGCGGCGCTCGGGCGGGACGACCTCGGCCGCCTCGCTCCGGGCGCGCGGGCCGACATCGCGGCCTACCGTCTGGACCGGGTGCGCGTCGGGCCGGTGCTCGATCCGGTGCGCAGCCTCATTCACTATGCCGCGGGCGGGCCCGCGGAACACGTCTGGGTGGACGGCCGGCACGTCGTGGCGTCCGGCGCCGTCGCCGGCGTCGACGGGGAGCGGCTGTCGGCGGACGTGCAGCGCATGGGCGAGCGTCTCTGGGCGGACGTGCCGGAGTGGGAGGGCAGCGGCCGGGCCGCGGAGGAGATGTGCCCGCCCGCGTTTCCTCCGCTCGGCCAAGTCGAACCGAGGAGCCGATGAATGGCGCGCCGGCAAGTTGAGTTCGGAATCAGCCTGCCCAACCGGGCCGTCCTCTTCGGCCTCGACCCGCGGGTGCTCTTCGAAACCGCGGATCAGGCCGAAGCCTCCGGCGTCTTCGACTCCGTGTGGGTCGGGGACAACTTCACCTCGAAGCCGCGCCTCGAGGCGATCGTCACGCTGTCGGCGATCGCGGGACGCACGCGCCGCCTGAAGCTCGGTACGATCTGCCTCGCGAGTTTTCCGCTGCGGCATCCGCTCGTGTTCGCGCTGCAGTGGGCCAGCCTCGATCTCGCGTCGGGCGGCCGAACGATCCTCGCGGTCTGCGCCGGGGGGAGCGATAAGATGGGGCCGCAGTTCGCCGCGGAACTGGCGGCGATGGGCGTTGCGTCCAAGGAGCGGATCGGCCGCCTCGAGGAGGGCATCGCGCTGCTGCGCGCGTTTTGGTCGGGCCCGGTGACCCACCACGGGAAGTACTATCGCTTCGACCGCGTCGATCTGCTGCCGCGGCCCGAACGCCGGATTCCGATCGTGCTGGCGGTCAACCCCACGAGCCCCGATCCCGCCGTGACGGAGCGCGCGATGCGGCGCGTCGCGCGGCTGTCCGACGGGTGGCAGACGGACGGCACGCCGCCCGCGGACTTCCGCGCGCGCTGGCGCCAGGTCCAGGACTACGCGGCGGAATACGGGCGCGCGCACGAGGTCACGCACAACAGCCTGCACCTGATGGTCAACATCAACGACGATGAGGCCAAGGCGAAGCGCGAAGCGGTCGAGTTCCTGGACCACTATTACGGGACCGGAAGGATCAGCCCGCAGAAGCTGGACTCCTGGTTGGCCTTCGGCTCTCCCGCGGCGGTTGTCGACAAGGTGATGGCGTTCGTCGAGGCCGGCTGCAACACCGTCGTGATGCGGTTCACCTCGCCGGACCAGCGCGGACAACTCGAGCGCTGCGTCACCGACGTCATGCCGAAACTCAAAGGCGCGGTCGCGGTCTCTTGACGCCGCCGCGCCACCGAGGGCGTCGAGCGCCGCGGCGATGACCGCGGACCTGCTGATCGCCGGCGGATCCGTCTTCACCCGCGCCCCCGGCGACGCGCGTCCGTCGTTCAAGGCGCTGGACGTGCTCGTGGAGGGCGGACGCATCACCGCGCTCGAGCCTCGAGGCCGCCTCCCCGTAGACGCCTTCGCGGCCGCCCGGCAGGTGCTCGACGCCTCCGGCCGTCTCGTGCTGCCCGGACTCGTGAACGCCCACTCGCACTCGTACGGGCAGGTCTGCCGCCACGCGATGAACGACGACACGCTGGAGCCGTGGCTTCCCCGCGCGATCGCGTACGCGGGCGGCATGACCCCGGCCGACGGCGCGCTCGCGGCCCGCCTGCATGCGGCGGACGCGCTGCGGAACGGGGTCACGGTGATCCTCGACCACGCCCGCCTTGCGGCGGACCACGTCGAGGCCGCGGTCGAGGCGTACGAGCAGACAGGGCTGCGCGTGGCGCTTGCCCCGCAGATCGGCGACCGGACGATCGCGGACTCGCTTCCGATTCTCGACCCGGCGCTTCACGCGATGATCGCCGCCGCCGATCGCTGGGCGCCGCGTGCCGCCGCGGACCTGCTCGAGACGATGCGGTCGCTCGTTCGCCGGACGCGGGGCGGCGGATTCGTGCGGACGCTCGTGGGGCCGTCGACCGCCGAGCGTTGCACACCCGAGCTGCTCGCCGGCCTCTCGACGCTGGCCAAGGAGCACGGGCTGGCGATCCACACCCATCTTCTCGAGTCCCGGGTGCAGCGGCGCGGCGGAGATCCGCTTGGGGTTCTCGAATCGGCGGGCCTGCTCGGGCCCCGCACCACGCTCGCGCACTGTGTGCATCTCGACGCCGCCGACCGCGCGCGCATCGCCGGGGCGGGGGCGACGGTCGTGCACAATCCGTGCAGCAACCTCGCCACCGGGGCCGGGTACTTCGACCTGCGCGCGGCGCTCGACGCAAAGGTCCGCGTCGCCTTCGGCACGGACGCGTTCAACTGCGGCGGGTCTCAGGACTGGCTTGCGTCGCTGCGCGTCGGCGTGACGCTGCGCCGGCCCGACGAGCCGTCCACGCGGTGGGTCACCCCGGCGGAGGCCTGGTGGACCGCGACCGAACACGCGGCGTCCGCCCTGGGGTTCGGCGGCGTCGCGGGCCGGCTCGAAGCCGGCCTGGGGGCGGACTTCCTCGTGGTCAATCCCGCCGCCGCGGGCTGCTACGCCGGGCCGGACTGGCTTGATCAGCTCGCCTACTCGGGCGCGGGCTTTGCCGGCAGCCTGGAGCGGGTCTACGTCGGCGGCCGGCTCCTCGCCGAGCACGGGCGGCCGCTGCATTTAGATGAAGCCAAGCTGGCCGATGAAGCCGCGGCCGCCTACGCACGGATCGAACGCACCACCCGCGACGGCCAGTCCGTGGCCTCGGCACTGCGGGCCCCGCTCACAGCTTTGAGCGAACTCGCGGCCGGCCTGACCCGCCGCATCCACCTTCCAGAGTAGGCCATGGGCCGCTATCTCGCCGTCCGCACTGTCGCCATCCTCGGCACGTTGCTCATCATCTCGCTTTTCGTCTTCATCGTCATGCACACGATCCCGGGCGGGCCGTTCGATGAGGACAAGATGCCGCTTCCGCCCGCGAGCAAGGCCAATATCCTGCGCAGCTACGGGCTCGACCGGCCGCTCTCGGAACAATATGTCCGGTTCGTGTGGAACGTCGCCCATCTCGACTTCGGCGTTTCGTATCAAAGCCCGGGCGAGTCCGTGGTGCACCTGCTGAGCCGCGTCTGGCCGGTGACGATGCACCTCGGCGGGATGGCGCTCGCGATCGCGCTTGCGGGCGGGCTGTCGCTGGGGGTCGCGGCCGCGCTCCGCCAGAACACCGTTGTGGACTACCTCACGACGGGTGTTGCGGTGTTCGGCCTCGTCGTGCCGCACTTCGTGCTGGGCAGCCTGTTGATTCTGCTCTTCAGTACGATGCTGGGATGGCTGCCGGCCGGCGGGTGGGAGGCCCCGCGCCAGTGGATCCTCCCGACCCTGACCTACTGCCTCGCACCTCTCGGGCTCGTCGCACGCTATACTCGCGTCAGCGTCCTCGAGGTCCTGGGCGCGGACCACGTCCGCACCGCCCGCGCGAAGGGCCTCGCGACGCGGCGCGTCGTCCTCAGGCACGTGCTGCGCAACGCCCTCGTCCCGCTCCTCACCGTTATCGGACCGCTGTTTCCGGATCTCCTCACCGGATCGATCTTCGTCGAGGGAATCTACCGCGTGCCGGGGCTCGGTCGCTACTTCGTCACGAGCGTCTACGACCGCGACTATCCGATGATCATGGGCCTCGCGCTGCTCGCCGCGTTGCTGGTCAGCCTCATGTATCTCGTCAGTGACCTGTTGTATCTCTTCGCCGACCCGCGCATCCGATATGCGTGATGCGTCCGGATCTGTGAGCGCCCCCCGATGAGCGCGTCCGTCCCGGGCCTCGGCACTTCCCCGGTGATCGCACGCGGCGGCCGCCCGGGCGCACCGGCGCCCGCCGGTCGCCGCGGCCGGCTGCGCCGGCTGCGTCGCAATCGGATGGCAATGGGCGGCGCCGTCGTCGTCGCCTTCCTGATCTCCCTCGCGCTCGCGGCGCCCTGGATCACGCCCGGCCCGTACGACCGCGCCAATTTCGGGGAAGCGTACCAATTCCCGTCCAACGCCCACTGGCTCGGAACAGACGCCATCGGCCGCGACTTCTACACCCGGATCGTCTACGGTGCTCGCGTGTCGCTGGCCGTGGGGTTCACGGCCCAGGCCATCGCGCTCGCGGTCGGCCTCCCGCTCGGGCTCGCGGCCGGCGTGCTCGGCGGCCGGACCGACTTTCTCATCATGCGCCTCGTCGATACGCTGACCGCGTTTCCGCAACTGCTGTTCGCGCTCCTCATCATGGTCGTGCTGGGCCCGGGCCTCGGCAACATTTTGCTGGCGATCAGCTTCCACGCGTGGATCCCAATCTGCCGCCTCACGCGCGCGCAGTGCCTGCGGGAGCGCGAGCGCGAGTACGTCGAGGCGGCGCGGGCCGGGGGCGCGGGCGAAGTGTCGGTCGTCACGCGCCACGTGCTGCCGAACATCCTCGCGCCGATCGTCGTCGCGGTGACGCTCGGCATCCCGCAGGCGATCTTCACCGAGGCCGCGCTCTCGTTTCTCGGCCTCGGCGTGCGCGCCCCGACGCCGTCGTGGGGGCAAATGGTCGGCGAAGGCGTCACCAACATCCGCTACTATTGGCATCTTGCGCTGTTTCCGTCGCTGACGATCGCGGTCACGATGGCGGGGTTCACGCTGCTCGGCGACGGGGTCCGCGATGTGTTGGACCCCCGCGCGTTGAAGCAGTAGCCCGCCGGGCCCGGACGCCCGACGCGGATCGACATTGGGGGGGAGGCGAACCGTGATGCGTCACATAGGTGATCGTCCCTTGAGCCGGTGGGTGGCAGCCGGCGTTCTCATCGTCCTCGCGGTCTTCGGCCCGGGGTACGGTCCGGCCGTCGGCGCCGCCACCGTGAACTCGGTGGGCGTGGCGCTTCCGGCCGACGCCGCCCCGCCGTCCAAACAGGTGCTCACGCTGATCGGCCGCGAGGGGACGTACCTCGACTGGAGCAAGACCGTCCAGAAAGGCCAGTGGATGCCGGGCCTGATGAGCGATCCGCTGGTGATGCAGGACTATAACTCGGACATCAAGCCGCTCTCGGCGTCCCGCTGGACCGTTTCGCAGGACGGCCGGACGTGGACGTTCACGCTGCGGCCGGGGCTGCGCTGGTCGGACGGCGTGCCGCTGACCGCGTCCGACTTCGTCTACACGATCCGTCGCATGGCCAACCCGGAGACCGGCTTCGACGTGGCGTGGTATTTCTCGGCGCTCAAGAACTTCAAGGAAGCCAACGAGGGCAAGGCCAAGCTCGAAGACATCGGCGCGGTCGCGGTCAACGCGACCACGCTCCAGCTCACGACCGCCGAGCCGACGCCGTACCTGCTCATGCTCTTGAGCGATTTGTACGTCGTGCCCGAGCACGTGGTCTCCAAGGCCGGCGACCCCTGGTCGCAGGCGCCCGACACCGCGGTGTCTTCGGGCCCATTCAAGCTGGCGTCGTGGGAGCGGGATAAGCAGCTCGTGTTCGTGGCAAATCCTCAATACGCCGGCGTTCGCAAGCCATATCTCGAGCGGATCGTTTACAAGATCGGCCAGGACCAGTCGTTCTTCCCCGCGTACCTCGCGAACGAGGTCGACGCGATCCCCTGGATCTACGAGGGTCCGCTCGGCCCGTCGGACCTCGCGCGCATCCAGAGCGATCCGCGCCTCAAGCGCGAGGCGCACGTCTGGCCCTACTTCCAGACCTGGTGGGTCGCCTTCGGCGGCGGCCAGACGGCATTCAAGGATCCGCGGGTGCGGAAGGCGTTTGCAATGGCGATCGACCGTGACGCCATCATCAAATCGGTGCTCCGCGGCATGGCGGTGCCGGCCTACGGCATGTTGCCGCCGGGCTTTCACTGCGCGCAGCCCGCGAGGCTGAAGGACGCGCAGCCGTATGATCCGGCGGCGGCCAAACGGTTGCTCGCGGAGGCCGGGTTCCCGGACGGCCGCGGCTTCCCGAAATACGACCTTGACCTCCGCGCCGCGTCGCCGACGATCCAGGCGGCGGGCGAAGCCATCCAGGCAATGCTGAAGCAGAACCTCGGCGTCGACATCGGAGTGCAGAATGTGGAGCGGAAGCTGTTCATGGACCGGCTCAACAAGTACGACCTGCCGCTCGTGCTGATTCCGTGGGAGTACGACTACGCCGACGCCAGTAACTTCATGAACATCTACAAGAGCGGCGGGCGGCACCCGTGGTCGAACGCGGACTACGACAAGGCCGTCATGCAGGGCAACTCGACCATGGGCGACGCGCAGCGCTGCGCGATGTACCGGCGCGCCGAGGACGTTCTGGTGCGCGACCCCGCCGCGGTGTTCCTGTGGCATCCGACGGTCACGCAGCTGTGGAAGCCGTGGGTCAAGGGGAGCATCGACAAGACCAACAAGTACGGTTTCGTTTCGTGGTCACGCCCCTCAAAGGCGGACATGCCGCCCTTCATTTATATAGGGAACGGCAAACCCTAACGTGAGCGCGCAGGTGACGTCCGGACCCGGCGACCGCACCGCCGGGTCCGACGGCCGCTCGCGCCCGGTCGCGGTCGTCCTCTACGGTACGAACCGGCCCGCCGGCCTCGAACCGGTGGCGGAGCGTGCCGATCTCCGGTACGCCGTCTCGACCGAAGAGCTGCGCGCGGCGCTCGATGGCGCGCAGGTCCTGTTCGTGGCCGACTTCCGTTCCGGAATGCTGCGCGACGCCTGGTCGCACGCACGCAGCCTCCGCTGGATCCACCACGGCGGCGCCGGCGTCGATCCGCTGCTCTTTCCCGAGCTCGTCCACAGCGACGTCGTCCTCACGAACTCCGGCGGCGTCTTCGACCGCGCCATCGCCGAGTACGTACTCGGGCTCGTGCTGGCGTTCGCGAAGGATATGCCGCGCACGTTCGACCTGCAGCGCAGGCACGAGTGGCTGCACCGGGAGACCGAGCGCATCGACGGCAAAACCGCGATCGTCGTCGGGGCCGGCAGCATCGGCCGCGAGATCGGAAGACTCCTCCGCGCCGCCGGGATGCGCGTGATCGGCGTCGCCCGCCGCGCCCGGCCGGCCGCGGCGCGGGAATCCTCGGCCGGCGGTCCCGACGCCGCCTTCGAGCGCGTCGGGGCGATCGACGAGCTTCACGCGATCCTGCCCGGAGCCGATTACGTCGTGCTCTCCCTTCCGCTCACCTCCGAGACCCGCGGCCTCTTCGGCGCGGCCGCGCTCGCGCGGATGAAGCCCGCGGCGCGCGTCATCAACGTCGGGCGGGGGGCGGTGGTGGACGAGGCCGCGCTGGTGGAGGCGCTCCGGTCTCGGCGGATCGCCGGCGCGGCCCCGGACGTCTTTGCGACCGAACCTCTGCCGCCCGATCATCCCCTCTGGGAGCTACCGGGCGTCATCGTCTCCCCGCACATGTCGGGCGACTTTCAGGGATGGGCCGCCGTCATCTCCGGACTCTTCGTCGAAAATTTCAGGCGGTGGCACGAGGGCAGGCCGCTGCTCAACGTGGTGGACAAAGCGCGGGGATACGTCCCGACGGGATAGCCGGCGTCACCCGTGCCGGTCGCGCGGCCGGTTTGGCCTACTCGAAGCCGGGAAACAGCCGGATCGTGCTCCAGCGCAGGTAGCGGTCGGCGAGCAGTTCCAGCGATTTCCGTGCCGCGTGAAATTCTTCGGAAAGCGCCTCCAGCACGCGCCCCGGATCGTCGTCCGAGGATGGAGACCGCGGCACGGCGGACGACGGGGCCGCCGAGCCGTCCCGCTGGCCGGCCAGCTCTCTCGTCCGGGTGGCCGCGAGGCGGTAGAACCGCCGGCCGTGCTCCTCGTAGGACGCCAGCGTTCGCGGGACCGCGCGTTCGCGCGCCGGCCGCACCGTCCATCCGAGCGACCGCGGGAAGATCCCGCTCTGGAAGAGCGCGATGTCGCCGATCCGCCGGAAGATCCACGGCACCGCGTCGTCCGCCAGCGGTGACGACAGCTGATCGGCAAGCCCCGAGAGGGCGATCATGTCCTCGAGGCTCGAGGTATTGAACCTCCGCCGCACATAGTGGCCGCGCCGCCGGACGAGGACGGTGACCGACTCGTTCCGGACGAACGACGTCAGCATCGAGACGAGGTACCGCCAGATCGCCGGCTCGGCGATGAACCGGCGCACCCGGCCGGCGTCGAAGACCGCGACGGTCTCGTCCGCGTTCCGCTCGACCGTGTAGGGCGTGTGGTGGAGGTCGCGCGCCACGCGCCGCAGCAGCACGCTGAACACCAGCGGCGGCGATACCCGCAGCAACGCCTGCTCGTCTCCCCGAAGCCGATCGACGAGGCGGTCGTCCTCGAGCATGACGTCGAGGAGATCGGGCCGCTCGCGAAGCCGCCGGAGCACGTCGTCGCCCCCGGGACGAGGACCGGCGGTGGCGCGTCCGCCGCCCGCCGTCTCGGCCACGAATCGCAGGTCTTCGTCGGTAAACCTATTCAACTCCATCATGGTAGGCGTTCTCGCGAAACTTCTGCCCCGATTTCGTCGAACCCCTGTACGCTTCCTGGCGTGACACGATCTTACAGACTCTTGGGTCCTCCCGGTGCCTCCGTAGACTCCGTCTAGTGCCGTTCCCTTAGGGTAGAACGAGTATCGACAAATAGAATAGAAAGCGTATCGTCAAATGATTGCGTAAGTGTCAGTGTAACTGTACTGCGCGCCGGCGCACGTCGCTCACGATCGGCCCGCGGGGGAGGCAATCGGTGTCGAGCACGGTTTCTTCGCGCTCAAAGGAAGCGCGCAGCGCAAGACGCCCGCCGTCTACGGACGCGCGCGAGCGGCTTCCCCTGTGGCATCGGGTGTCTTTCCGTCTCGTACTGGTGGTCGTGCTCGCGGTCGTCCTGACCTCCGGACTTTCCTTCTATACCGCCCTCATGGACCAGCGGGCCGCGCTCGCACAAATCAGCAGCGAGACCCTGCGGCTGTCCCGCGCGGCGGAGCTCTTCCAGGACGACGTGGTGCAGCAGACGCGCGATACCTTGTTTGCGCTGGGTTCGATGCCGGCGGTTCGGAACGGTGACTGGAAGGCGTGCGGCGCGGCCCTGGGCGCCGAGCTGCGCGCGCGTGCGCTGTATACCAACCTCGGCGTGAGCGACCGGAACGGCAACGTCGTGTGCAGCGCGCTGCCGGTGCGCCGCCCCGTGAATGTCGCGGACCGCCTCTACTTCAAGCGCGCGAGGGCGGCCCGGTCGTTCGCGATCGGCGAGTATCAGGTCGGCCGCCTGACGGGCGTCCCGTCGGTGAACTTCGCGGTGCCGGTCTTCGACTCGGCCGGCGACGTGCAGTATGTCGTCTTTGCCGCGCTTGATCTAAACTGGTTCACCGATCTGGCCGCCAAGCTGCAGCTGCCGCCCGGCGCGACGCTGGACGTGTTCGACGCGCACGGCGTTCTGTTCGCCGGGTACCCGGATCTTCAGCGTGGACCCGGCGAGAAAATCTCGTACAGCGATGCGATCGGCGCGGTGCTGCGGCACGGCGCCGTGACGACGGAACGCGTCGGATGGGACGGCGTACGCCGGATGTACGGGATCACGCGCCTGTCCACGGCGCCCGCGTACGCGGACGGCTACGTCGGCGTCGGCATTCCGATCGCGCCGATGGTGGCCAACGTCCGGCACGCGTTTCTGAGAAGCGTCGGCGGGGTCGGCCTGGTGACATTGTTCGCCGTCCTGCTCGCGCTCGCGGGCGCCGCGCTCTACGTCCAGCAGCCCCTCGATTCGCTCAGTAGGGCGGCCAAACGCCTCGCCGCGGGCGACCTCTCCGCCCGCGCGGGCTCCGCCTTCGTGGGAGGCGAGCTTCGCCCCGTGATCGCGACGTTCGACGAGATGGCGTCCGCGCTTGAACGCCGCACCACCGCCCTCCACGACGCGCAGGCGCAGTACCGCGCGCTCGTCGAGCAATCCCTCGTCGGTGTCGGCGTGGTCGCGTCGGGCGCCTTCGTGTACGTGAACGACGCGCTCGCGAAGATCGCCGGCTACGACCCCGAGGAAATGCTCGACCGTCCCGACCTGCCCATCGTGCATCCCGACGATCGCGCCCTCGTCTCCGAAAACGTCAAGCGGCTGCGGGAGGGAGAGGACGCCGTTCACTACTCGTTCCGGGCTCTGCGCAAAGACGGGTCGGTTGTTGAGGTGGAAGTGTACGGCCGGAACATCGAGTATCACCGCCGCCCCGCCGTCATGAACACCGTCGTCGACATCTCGGACCGGGTCCGGTTCGAGTCGGCGCTCCGGGCGAGCGAGCAGAGCTACCGCAACCTCGTCGATCGCGTTCCCGTCGGATTGTACCGGGCCGCGGCCGACGGCCGCTTCCTGCAGGTCAACCCGGCAGGGCTCGACATCATGGGCTTCCCCGATCTCGAGACGGCGCTTCGCGTGGACGGGGCGGATCTCTACGCTGATCCGGAAGACCGCCGCCGGTTCAGGTCGACGCTGGAGCGGGACGGCGGGGTCGAGAGCATCGAGTACCGTCTGCGCCGCGCGGACGGCGCGGTGGTCTGGGTCCGGGACCGCGCCCGGGCCGTGCGTGACGGCCGCGGCGCGGTACAGTACTTCGAAGGTTCGATGGAAAACATCACCGCGCAGAAGCGGGCCATCGAGGAGCAGGAGCAGCGCCAGACCGAGCGGGACGGGATCCACGACCTCAGCGTCCGCCTCCGCGCCGCCGAGACCTCCCGGGACATGTATCCGATCATCGTCGAGCAGGGGATGAAACTCCTCGGGGCCGCGCACGTAACGCTCAACCTGCTCGACGCCGAGCGCGGGAAATTCATGAGGGTCCATTGGACCGGCATGCCGTTCGGCAACCTCGCGCCGGAGTTCGAGGCCGCGGGATCATACTCGGAACACGTCATCCGGTCGGGCAAGAGTCACGTCTCGGCCGACATGCTGACCGATCGTCTCGGCGAAGACATGGACCGGCCGCAGTTTGCGGCGTTTGGGCCGCGGACCATCGTCCCGCTGCGGACTCAAGAGGAGCCGATCGGAACGCTGATGGCCGTACGTCTCCGCGAACCGGCCGGACAGGACTTCACGGAGAACGACGTGCGCCTCCTCGAAGGCATCGCCGAGATCGGCGGCATCGCGATCCGGCGCGCCGAACTGGCGGAGAGCCTGGCCCAGCGCGTGGCGACGCTCACTGCGTTGTACGGCAGCGCGCAGCGCCTCGCCGGAACGCTCGACCAGGATCAGCTGGCCGGTGAGATCGTTCGGACATGTACGGAGTCGTTCGGACTCCGCATGGTCGCGCTCGGCTACCTGGAGGACGATGGTGGCGCGACCATGGCGGCGCACTATCCTTTCGAGGCGGACGCTCTGCGCACCGTCGATGGGCGGCGGGTCGACTTCGGGCAGGCGGACCCTGTCACGTGCGGCCGGCTCCGCGAAGCCGACTCCCCGATCGTCCTGCAAGACCTCGACGGACGCGCCGAACACGCGGCATGGGAGACCGCGGCCCTCGCGGCCGGGATGCGCGGCGCGGCGTTTCTCCCGCTGATCAGCCGGTCGAAGCCGTTCGGGTTTCTGGCCATCTTCAGCGATCAGGCCGGCTGGTTCACGGCGGAGCGGCTGGACTCCCTCACCGCCTACGCGCACCAGGCCGCCGCGGCGCTTCAGAACGCCCGGCTCTTCGACGCCGCCGAACGACGCACGCGCGAACTCGAGGCCCTCAACGACATCGACCGCGCCGTGCGCGGCAGCCTCGACCTGCGCGTCATCCTGCACGTCCTGCTCGACAAGGCCACTCAGCAGCTCAACGCCGACGCCGTCGCCGTCCTGCTGCTCGATCCGGACACGCAGATGCTGACCTGGGCCGCGTCGCGCGGCTTCCGAAGCGACGCCGTCCGGCACCTGCGGTTAAGGCTCGGCGACGGATACGCCGGCCAGGTGGCGCTGACCGGGCGGCCCGTCAGCGTGGAGTACCTGAACGGCGCCGCCGAAACGCATCTCGGCACGCACGTCCAGGGAGAGGGATTTGTTTCCTATCACGCGATGCCGCTCATCGCGAAGGGTGTGGTCAAGGGGGTGCTCGCGGTCCTGCACCGATCGGCGCTGCGGCCGACGCCGGAATGGCGCGCGTTTTTCGAGGCCCTGGCGGGACAGGCCGCGACGGCGATCGACAACGTGACTCTGTTCGACGATCTGCGCAAAGCCAACTCCAGTCTGCGCATGTCGTACGACCAGACGATCGAGGGCTGGTCCCGCGCGCTCGACCTCCGCGACCGCGAGACCGAGGGCCACTCGCAGCGAGTGACGCATCTGACCCTCGCGCTGGCTCGCGCGATGGGGGTCTCGGAGAGCGACTTGGTACATTTCCGGCGCGGGGCGCTCCTGCACGACATCGGCAAGATGGGCGTCCCCGACGCGATTCTCTTGAAGTCCGGTCCGCTCACCGACCGGGAGCGGGAACTTATGCGGCGTCATCCGGTGTACGCGCGCGACCTGCTGTCGGCGATCGGCTATCTCCACCCGGCGCTCGACATTCCCTACAGCCATCACGAGAAGTGGGACGGGACCGGGTATCCGCAGGGTCTCTCAGGGCACCAGATTCCGCTCGCGGCGCGGGTGTTTGCCGTCGCCGACGTCTGGGATGCGCTGCGCTCCGATCGGCCGTACCGGCCGGCGTGGAGCATCGAGAAGGCCCGGGCCTACATCCGGGAGCAGGCCGGCGGGCATTTCGATCCGCAAATTGTCGCCAAGTTCCTCGAACTGCTGGATCAGGGCGGGATCACGGAAGCCGGAGGCCGTTCTTCCGCCGCGCCTCCGGCCGCCCGGAAGCCGGCGCTGGGGGCCGCCGGATAAGGGCCGCGCAGGAGCGACCCCGCGCGCGGATCGAAGCGCGAGGGCATGCCGCACATCGTCTACCTCGAGTCCGTTACCGGCTATAGCGACGCCGAGAACGGTCGGCGCCTCGATCTCCTCAGGTCACACCTCCGCCCCGGATTCACGATCGAGCTGCTGAAGGCGCCCGGCGGCCCGGCCATTCTCGAGCGTCCGCGAGACTTCGAGCAGGCGGGGCGCGCCGCGCTCGCGGCCGTCTCCGAACTCCGTCCTGCCCGATGCCGCGCCGTCATCTCAGCCGGCGCCGTCGATCCGGGACTGGAAGAGTTGCGTGCCGCCTCCGCCGTCCCGGTGATCGGCCCGGGCGAAGCGTCGATGTTCCTCGCGCGCCTCGTCGCGAAGCGTCTCGTCATCCTGACCGTCGAGCCGGCGGTCCCCGCGGCGTTTGAGATGATCGCGCGCGTGCCGGCGCGGCCCGAGACGGTGATCGTTCACCGGCTTGCGACGACCGTGCGGAAGATCCTGGCCGACCTCGACGCCGGACGGCGCTTCATGCGCGACGAGGCGGCCGCCGCCGTCCGCGAGCACCGCGCCGACGCGCTCTACCTCGGCTCGATGACGCAGGGGAGCCTCGGCGTCACCGGCGACCTCCGCGCGGAGTTCGGTATCCCGGTCCTCGACCCGATGCCGATCTCGCTGTACGCCGCCCAGGAAGCGGCGGCCGCGCTCGGCCCGTAGGCGGTCCGGCGCTAAGCTCCCGCGACGAGTCAGCACCACCAAATTGAAGCGGGCCCGGCCGCACGGCCGGGCCCGCTCGACGCCGATGCAGTTCCGCGGCTGCACTATCTCTGCAAGCCGACCGCTCCCGCCGCTCGCAGCGCCGCCTGCAGCTGCGGGTCGACGCCCTGCTCCATGTCCGACTCCCCGAGCGACACCTGCACGTCCGGCGCGATGCCGATCGCTTCCACCACGTGTCCCTGCGGGCTTGTGATCCGCTCCACCGTCACCGACATGCCGCCTTCCGGCAGCGCGACGTCGATCGCGCCGCCGAGCGCGCCCGCGGTCTTCTCACCCACGATCTGCGCCCGGCGGAGATCCTTGAACGCGGCCGTCACGATCTCCGAGCCGGAGGCGCTGCCGCCGTTCGTTAGGACGACGAGCGGCACGGCGGCGAAGGGCGACCCGCCCATCGTCCGCAGCACGCTGTTCGACTGCCGGTCGATCACCCGGGCGATCGCTGTGCCGCCCGGCAGGAAGAGGCTCGCCACGCCGTCGGCCTCGCTGATCAGGCCGCCCGGGTTGCCGCGCAGGTCGAGGATGACCGAGCGGATCTGGCCCTGCTGCCCGAGGTCCAGCAGCTGGTTGCGCATCTCGCGCGCCGAGCCCTTGCTGAACTCGAACAGCCGCACGTAGGCGACGCCCGGCTCGACGAACTGCGCCGTCACCGGATGCGTCTGGATCGCCGCGCGGGTCACCGTGACCTGCTGCGGGATGCCCGCCCGCTCGATCGTGAGCACGACCGGCGTGCCGGCCGGGCCGCGGATCAGCTGGCTCGCCTGCTGGACGTTCCCGTCCCGCAGCGAGGTGGCGCCGACCGCGACGATCTTATCGAACCGCCTGAGGCCCGCCATCTCCGCGGGGGACCCCGGGAAGACGTTCTCGACGAAGACCCAGTGCGTCCCGGCCGAATCCTGCTGTCCCGTGATCATGATGCCGATGCCGGAGAATCCCGGCGCGCCCTGTAGGGACTGCCGGTTCTCCTGGAACCGGTTGGGATCCATGTAGTAGACGTGGCTGTCGTGGAGGGACGCCAGCATGCCCGCCGTCGCATCGTACGCCAACTGGTCCCTGGGCTCGACGCCGGTCTGGGCGGCGCGGTCGAACTCCGTGAGGAACTGTTGCCGCGCGTCCATCGAGCCGGCGGTCGGAGGGATATCCGGAAGGACCGCCGCGCCGGTATGCGTCTGCTGGCGCAGCGTCGCGATCGCGGCGTTCAGCAGGTCGGTCTGGTGGATCGGGTCGACGTAGTTGCGGTCGAGCACGTCGATCGCGGACAGCACGAGCGAGCCGGTCGCGGCGTGAACCGTGAGGGTCGTGCCGGCGAGCGTAGAAACGAGAACGACGGCGATCAGGAGAGCGGCTCGACTCTTCGATGCCGCGCGGGACGGGTGTTGCATGAAGCTCCCCCCTTGACGGGTTAGGTTATGCTGCTGCCACGGTACCGGCCGGCGTTGAAAAAGCCGCGAAGAAATTATGCGAAAATTGCGAAGGCCTTAGACCTCCCCGCCGGCATCTTTGGGAAAGAGAACGGTGGCGTCTCCACGGAAAGTTCCGTCCCGGGCAAGATTTTGACCGTCCGGCTTTCCCCTCCCTAGACGCGGTCGCCGTTTTCCGATATAATACCCACTGTCGTCATACATTGCGTTGGCGGCGGACCCGGGAGGTCCGCCGCGAGTGTGTCGCAGGACCCTTCTTCGCGGCGGTTGGTGCCGGCGGGACACGCGCAGGTTGCCGGCATCGACGTTGAGCGGCTCACAGCCGCCAGTCCGGCCCAGGCCGGACCACGAGGAGGGAATCGATATTAGCAGTTCAGTGTTGGCACGGCCCAATGAATCACCCGAAATACCGCGGTCGCTAGACGCCCCGCAAGAGCCCAAGGCTTCGTTCGAGTCCTTTTCGCTCCGCCCCGAGACGCTACGCGCAATCCGGCGCATCGGCTGGCAGGTGCCCACGCCCATTCAGGTGCAGGTGATCCCGGTCATGCGGCGGGGGTCCGACCTGGTCGGGCAGGCGCAGACGGGGTCGGGGAAGACGGGGGCCTTCGGCATCCCGATCGTCGATGGGGTCGAGGTCGCGCGCCGCGGCGGGCACCCCCGCAACGGGGACGCCAGCGGCAGCGATGCGGGCGGCATGCCCCAGGCGCTCGTCCTGACGCCCACCCGCGAGCTCGCCGTGCAAGTCACCGACGATCTCAACGTGCTCGGCCGCGAGCGCGGCGTGCGCGCGGTGGCCGTCTACGGCGGCCATTCCATCAACCGGCAGATCGAGGATCTCCGGCGGCGTCCCCCGGTCGTCGTGGCCACCCCGGGCCGGCTGCTCGACCACATGGAGCGGGGCACGATCAGACTCGACGGCGTGCGCGTTGCCGTGCTGGACGAGGCCGACCGCATGCTCGACATGGGTTTCCTGCCCGACGTCACGCAGATTCTCCGGCACACGCCGAAGGACCGGCAGACCGCGCTGTTTTCCGCGACGATGCCGCCGGCGATCCACGAGATCGCCCACCGGCAGATGCGCGAGCCGGTCTGGCTGCGCATCGCGTCGGCGGCGCCGACGGTCGACACCGTCGAGCAGTTCTATCTCGAGGTCGCCGAGCAGGACAAGGTCCGCGCGCTGCGCGCGCTGCTGAAGGACGACGACGTTACCTCGGCGCTCGTATTCCGCCGGACCCGCCACCGCGTCGACCGGCTGGCGCGGGCGATCCCCGGCGCCGCGGTGCTCCACGGCGGCATGATGGAAGGCGCCCGCATGCGCGCCCTCCGCGCCTTCGAGGAGGGGCGGTCCCGCGTGCTGGTCGCGACCAACGTGGCGGCCCGCGGGCTGGACCTGCCCGAGGTCTCGCACGTGATCAACTTCGATGTTCCCGAGGACGTCGAGACGTACGTTCACCGCATCGGCCGCACGGCGCGGGCCGGCCGCGCGGGCACGGCGATCACCTTCGTGGGGCAATACGACATCGAGATGTTCGACGCGCTGCAGCGCGTGATCGGTCCGGCGCTCCAGCGCCATCCGCTGAACCTGTACGACCGGGTCCGCAACTAGCTATACCTAGTCGGGCGGGTAGTCGGGGAGGAACCGCCTCTTCGCCGTCCGCCCGGGTAGTACTCCCCGCGAGGGGGCCGGCCCGGCCCCGGCTCGTCCGAGTTCGACCGACCGCGCCTCGCGGATCGCCGCGTCCCGGCGCTTCGACGGCCGCCGCTCGACGGGCGGCTTCGGCGGCGGGCGGTGGCGCGCGACCGACAGCGTGGCCCGCGTCTCGAGGCTCACCCCGAGCCGGCGGCAGAGCGCGTCGTCCGGCCACCACTGGTAGCGCCGCAGATCCACGGTGAGATTCCGGCGCACGCGGATCCCTTCCGCGTTGAGGTCTCGCTTGTGGGCGGTCCGGCCGCTGGGCCCGTAGCCCGACGCCAGCCCTCCGAAGCGGTTCACGACCCGCTGCCACGGAAGACCCGTGCCGCCCTCCGACGCGATCCAGCCGACTTCGCGGCCGGCGCGCGGCCGTCCGGCGATCAGCGCCAGCTGCCCGTAGGTGACGACGCGTCCGTGCGGGACGCGGCGCAGCACGGCGTACACGGTGCGCCGGAGATCGGACATCGCGCCGAGCCCGCGTTCGCGCCGTGTCTTCCGGCGACCCGGACGTTGATGCGCCACCGTTTATTGGGCGCGCACGGCGCTGTGCGCGGCCGCCGAAGGGCAGCTCTCGATCGCGTTCACGAATCCGGCGACGAACCCGATCCCGTCGACCTCGCGCCCCGCCACCTCGACGAGATGTTCGTTGAAGTCCTGGGCCATGGCGCCGAGCCGGCCGCAGCGCCGGAATCTCGTCATCCGCGTGAGCCGCACGGTGCGTGTGCCGACCGTCGCCAGTTCCACCCCCTGCTGCAGGTAGATGCCGCGAATGCGCTCGATCGGTCCGCTGGTGAGGCTTCCGGACGCGAGGGTGGGCGAGATCGTGAGGGTGGGCGGTGCCGCCGCGAGCAGCGTCAGCAGGAACAGTACCGAGCGTCTCATGCCAAATGTATTTGCTACGATCCGTCTGAAAACCCCCGATCCTGTCGATAACTGTTCTCAGCGGGCAGGGGCGGAGAGGCCCGTCCGGCTGAGACGCGGCTATCGTTCCACTGTACGGAACGATCGCGGAGCCGTATCGGACGCGCGTTCGGAAGGGTTTGGGAACGCAACTTGCAACTTGGCGGACGGTCCCCATCCCCAGGATATCCCCGAATCCTGAGCAGGGTACCCCGAGGCCTCGCGTTCTCTCCCATTCTCTAAAATTTCCTCGGTTTCCCAGGAGGAAAATCGCGGAAACTGTCGTATGAGCGTTAACTGAGGGGCATGAGAGGCCCCCCTGGACACCAAAAATCGAAAGGAGGGCCCAGTTCCGTGGCGACCAAGAAGAAGGCAGCCAAAAAGGGCAAGAAGCGCTAAATCGCGTCTTACCCGGGTTTCACCCGGAGGGCGCTGCCCGGTAGGGCAGGGCCCTCCGGCCGTCTAGCGTAAGCCCGCGCTCGGCTCTCCACCCGTCGTTTCCCCCGCCGCGTTTCGGCCGTCTGCGTCCGCGTTCCCCGCGGGCGGGCTGCCGGTGGTTTCGAACCGGAGGATGGCCGCCCCCCAGGGCGGAAGCGGGACTTCATGGCAGATCCCAGAGTTGAGAAGCTCGCTCGCGTTCTCGTGCACTATTCGATGAAGGTCCGCAAGGGCGACCTTGTCCGGATCGGCGGCCCCGCGATCGCCGCGCCCCACATCGCCGCGGCCTATCGCGAGGTGCTGCGGGCCGGCGGACACGCCACCGTCCGCTGCTCGATCGACGGCCTCGAAGAGACGTTCTTCAAGCTGGCCAGCGACGAGCAGCTGCGGTTCATCTCGGAACTGGACCGCCGCGAAGTCGAGGTCCTGAACTGCGAGCTTCGCTACCTCGGCGCCTACAACACCCGCGCGCTCACGCACGTCCCGCCCGACCGGATGCGGGTGCGCCGGGAGGCCACGCGCGAGATCATGTCGCGCTTCATGGAGCGTGCGGCCAGGCGCGAGCTGCGCTGGTGCCTCACCCAGGCGCCGGGCCAGGCCGACGCGCAGGAAGCGGAGATGTCGCTCACCGAGTACGAGGACTTCGTCTACAAGGCCGGGCACGTGGACAAAGACGACCCGGTCGCGGAGTGGGAGCGGATCGAGCGGGAGCAGGCCGCGGTCGCGGAGCGCCTCGGCAAGGTCAAGGCGATTCGCATCGCGGCCCCCGGCACCGACCTGACGGTCGGGGTCGGGGGCCGGACCTGGATCAGCGCCGCCGGCGAGCACAACTTTCCCGACGGCGAAGTCTTCACCGGCCCGGTCGAAAACGCCACCAACGGCACCGTCACGTTTACGTTCCCGGCCATCTACGGAGGGCGCGAGGTCACCGGGATCCGGCTCACCTTCGAGGACGGCCGGGTCACCGAGGCCAAGGCCGACAAGGGCGAAGACTTTCTCCGCTCGATGCTCGACATCGACGCCGGCGCCCGCGTCCTGGGCGAGTTCGCCTTCGGTCTCAACTACGACATCCAGCAGTTTACGCGCAACATTCTCTTCGACGAGAAGATCGGCGGGACGGTGCACATGGCGCTGGGGGCCGCGTATCCGGACACCGGCGGCAAGAACCAGTCCGGCCTGCACTGGGACATGATCCTCGACCTGCGCGGGAAAGGCTGCGAAGCGTACGCCGACGGAGAAGCCGTCTACCGGGCCGGGCGTTTCCTGACGTAGACTCCGCCCCGGCCGCCGCCGGGCCTCAGCGCATCAGGATGCCGCCGTTCACGTCGAGCACGACGCCCGTCACCCAGTCCGACCGGGCCGACGCGAGGTAGACCGCGGCCTGGGCGACGTCCTCGGGCGTGCCGTCGCGCCGCGTCGCGCGCCCCGCCGTGAGCCGTGCGTAGAACTCCGGGGTGAATTGGCCGGTCATCTCGGTCGCGATCGGGCCCGGCGCGATCGCGTTGACGTAGATGCCGGCGGGGCCGAGCTCCCGCGCCAGCGTCTGCGTGAGCGAGACGACGGCGCCCTTCGAGGCCGCGTAGTTCACCGGGACCGGCCGCCCGGTCCGCGCGGACAGCGAGGAGATGTTCACGATCTTGCCGCGCCCCTGCCGGGTCATCACCGGCGCGACCGCCCGGCAGCAGATGAACACCCCGGTAACGTTGACGCGCATCACGCGTTCGAAGGCGTCCACGGTCATCTCGGCCGTGGTGCCGAGGCCCAGGATGCCGGCGTTGTTGACCAGCACGTCGACGCGGCCGAACCGCTTCGCCGTCTCGGCTATCGCGCGGTCGACCCCGGCCTCGTCCGTCACGTCCACGCGCGCGCCGGCCGCTCGGGTCTGCGCCGGGTCCAGCCTGCGCGCGCCCGCGTCCGCCGACGCCCCGTCGACGTCCCAGAGCGCCACCGCGGCCCCCTCGGCGAAGAACCGCGCCGCGATCGCCGCGCCGATGCCCCGGCCCGCGCCGGTGACGACCGCGACCAGGCCTTCGAGTTCCATGGATCCTCCGGGTGTCGCGTTGGGCGGGGATGCCGGCCCGTGCCCTACTTGAACGAACTTTCGACGAACGTGGTGAGCTTTTCGAACTCGGCGTGCGTCTGCTCGCTGACCTCGTCGGCCATCTCCGCGAACCGCGCGCCTTCGTGCACCTTCATCTGGATGTTCGCGAGCATCATGCCCTCGAGCTCCTCGAGGAGCTCGAGCACGTCGGCCTTCGAGTACACACCCCACTCGCCGGCGGCGAGGCGGCGGACGAACTCCTCGAGCGGGACCAGCTCGTCCTGGCACTGCTGCTGGTAGAGGTCCCAGAGCGCCCCGTTCATCCGCGGCGGGCTTCGAGCCACTTCTCGGCGTCCATCGCCGCCATGCAGCCGTACCCGGCCGCGGTGATCGCCTGGCGGTACCGGTGGTCGTGGCAGTCGCCGGCGGCGAAGACGCCGTCGACGCTCGTCATCGTGTGGTGGTCCAGCACGATGTAGCCGTTCGTGTCGAGCTCGATCTGACCCTTAAAGACGTCCGTGTTGGGATGGTGGCCGATCGCGACGAACAGGCCGTCGACCCCGAACTTCTCCGTGCGGCCGGACACGACGTCGTGGAGCAGGAGGCTTTCCACCTGCCCGTTGCCCAACACGTCCTCGACCACGGTGTTCCAGCGGACGCTGATCTTCTCGTTGCGGAGCGCCCGGTCGACCATGATCTTGCTGGCCCGGAAGCTGTCCCGGCGGTGGATGATCGTCACCCTGGTCGCGAACTTCGAGAGGAAGGTCGCCTCCTCCATCGCGGAGTCGCCGCCGCCGACGACGGCCACCTCCTTGCCTCGAAAGAAGAACGCGTCGCACGGGGCGCACGAGGAGACGCCGTGCCCGATGAGGCGCTGCTCGTTCGGCAGGCCGAGCCAGTTCGTCCCCGCGCCGGTCGCGATGATCACCGCGTGCGCGAGCAGCGTCTCGTCCCCTGCCACGATCTGGAGCGGCCGCCGCCGGAAGTCCACCGTCGTCGCGTCGGCGTTGATGAACTCGACCTGGAAGCGCTCCGCCTGCTTCCGCATGGATTCCATCAATTCCGGACCCTGCACCGGATTCTCGAAGCCGGGGAAGTTCTCGACGTCCGACGTGAGGGTGAGCTGGCCGCCGTGCTGGCTGCCGGCCACGACGACAGGCCGCAGGGCCGCCCGGGCCGCGTAGATCGACGCGGTCAGGCCGGCGGCGCCGGAGCCCAGAATGACAAGGTTGTGGGTGGTGTGCTCGTTGGCCATCAGCGCGTCACCTCTTCCTCCCCCCAGGAACGCCGGGGCCGATCTGAATCTTCCCCCGCCGGGACGACCGCCGGCCGTGCCGGCCCGCCGTGCCCAGGTGGTGCACCTGCACGAAGTTCGTGCGCCCCCGCGCGATCAGCGGGACCGATCCGACGACCACGATCGACTGGCCGGGAATTCCGAGGCGCCGGCGGCAGATCTCGCGGTCGAGGAACCCGATCATCGCTTCCGTCGTCGGCTGGAACGGCACGATGAACGCCGTCACCCCCCACCAGAACGCCAGGCTCCGCGCGACTCGCTCGTCCTCCGTGCAGGCCAGCACCGGCGCGGCGAGCCGGCGCTGCGACAGGAGGCGCGCGGTCCGGCCGGTCGTCGTGATCGCGACCACGAGCGCGACGTCCAGATCTTCGGTGAGCGCCTGCGCCGCGCCGCCGATCGCGTAGGGGATGCTCGGCCTGGACACACGCCGCGCCTGCGCGCTCCCGGGTACGCCGTCTTCCACCGCCCGCGCGATCCCCGCCATCGTCTCGACCGCCTGGACGGGATACTTTCCCACGGCCGTCTCGGCCGAGAGCATCACCGCGTCCGTGCCGTCCAGCACGGCGTTCGCGACGTCCGAGGTCTCCGCGCGCGTCGGCCGCTCCGCGCTGACCATGGACTCGAGCATCTGGGTGGCCGTGATCACTGGGATGCCTTGGGCGTTGGCGCGGTGGATGATGCGCTTCTGCAGGAGCGGCACCCGCTCCGCCGGCAGTTCGACCCCGAGATCGCCACGCGCGACCATGACCGCGTCCGCCTCGGCGACGATCTCGTCCAGGTTGGTGATCGCTTCCGCCTTTTCGAGCTTCGCGATCAGCGGCACGTCGCGCCCGAACCGCGCCATCACGCGCCGCGCGTGCCGGAGGTCGGCCGCGGTGCGGACGAAGCTCAGCGCGACCGCGTCGACGCCGTGCCTGAGGCCGAACCGGAGGTCCGTCACGTCCTTCGCGGTGAGCGCCCGCGCGCGGATCCGCACGCCGGGCAGGTTGACGCCCTGGTGCGCGCCGAGCACGCCGCCCCGGACGACCCGGCAGAGGATCTCCGGCCCGCGGCGGCCCGTCACGACGAGCTCGATTGTGCCGTCCTTCATTAAGATCCGCGACCCTCTCCCGACGGCGCGGCCGAGCCCCGCGAACGGCACCGGGATCCGTACCGGCCCGCCGCCGCGGGCCGCCCCCGCGCTCCGGCCCGTGGTCAGGGCGACCGTCGTTCCGTCTTTGAGGTCGACCGGTGAGACGAGTCGGCCGACGCGGATCTTCG
This sequence comes from bacterium, assembly GCA_035691305.1. Lineage (NCBI taxonomy): Bacteria > bacterium. The sequence goes on along the minus strand of DASSJF010000015.1, from coordinate 13,223 downwards.
GGCCCTGCAGATCCTGGAGGATCGCGAGCGGCACGCCGGCCTCGCGCGCGAGGCGGCGCAGCAGCCGGATCGTACGGCCGTGCTCCGCGCGCGTGCCGTGGGAGAAGTTGAGCCGGGCGACGTCCATGCCGGCGGCGATCACCCGTCGCAGCACGGCTTCGGCCTCGCTGGCGGGGCCGAGCGTCGCCACGATCTTGGTCCGTCTGAGGCGGTCGGGAAGCGGGCGGGCTGCGGCCATGCTTCTCACGAGTTCGCCGCGGCGCCCGACGAACCCCGGTCGGCCGGGCCGCCGCCCGCGACGGTCTTCGGAAAACGACCGTCGCGCGGCGAACCCTTGTCCTGGACGGCGTGCGGCCGCCGCGACCGAAACGGCCGCCCGCGGAGGTCCCGGCGTGACAATCATGGCGATCAGCGTGTCTCCGATCGGAACGGGATCGACCGGTGTGGGCGGCTTCGTCGCGGACGCGCTGCGGGTGATCGAGCGTAGGATCGACGACCGCCGTGATGTCCCCGCCACGATATGAACTGGGTGGCCTGGGTCAACCGCTGGTTCGAGCGGCGGTTCGACATCCGCGAGATCGGCGGCGGCGGCTATATCTTGAAGCTGCAGGTCACCCGCCACCGCGGTCCCCGGCTCGAGTTGCGGGACGGCACCGTCGTGAACCCGGGCGACCCGGTCGTGGAGCTCCACATGGACAACGACCGGGCGGCCGCCCTGCACGACGGCGGGCGTCCTGGGCTCCGCTTCCGCCGCGAGGTCTTCCGCCTGATGGAGCCGCTCGCCCGCGACCTGCACGAGCGGCCGGAGTATCGGGAGATCAAGGCGATCTGCGGCGCGAGCCTGTTCTGGGCCGAGGCCGAGCGGGCGGGGTTCGAGAACCGGCCTCTGCCTGCGTTCACCAGGTGGTGGCTGACGTGGTGGGAGCGCTTCCTGCTGGCCCGGTTTCACCCCGGGGGCAAAGAGCGGCTCACGGAAGGTCGCCGGACCGAGCTCCGCCAGGTCTGGCTGTCCCGGCCGGCCATCGAGCGTCTCGCCGTCAGGCGCCACGACCGGCGCGTGCTCGACGACGCCGGGCCCGACGGCGCGCCGCCCCGCCGGTCCTAAACGCCGCACCACCCCGATCGCCGCTCGCGTGCCCGCGGCGGCCCAGGCCGCAGCTACCCGATCGCGAGTGCCCCAAGCCCCAGCACCATCGCGCCCGCCGCGGCCACGCGCCGCCGCGCGTCCCCTTCGGCCAGAAGCCGCGTTCCCATCAAGGCGCCGACCAGGATGCTGATCTCCCGCGCCGGCGCGACGTAGCTCACCGGCGTGAACACCATCGCGCTCAGCACGAGGATGTACGGCATCGGGCTCAGGAGCCCGACGAGGACGATCTCGCGGCGGTAACGGCGCCACACGGACGGCAGCTCCCCGCCGAGCCCCGGGCCGCGCCCGAGCGCCACGGGCGCGAGGATGAGCGCGCGTCCGAGGTTGTCGCCCCAGTCGAGCACGATCGGCGGGATCGCAAACGTCGTGACCGCCTGCTTGTCCCACAGCGAGTAGCCGGCGATGAAGAGTCCCGTGAGGAACGCGTAGGCCGCGGCCGCCCGGGCGTTCGGGCGGCGCCACGCGTCCGGACCCGTCGTGAGCAGGATGATGCCGCCGCCGATCAGGGCGGTTCCGGCGAGCGCGATCGGGCCCGGGCGCTCGCGGAAGAACGCGATCGCGGCCGCGGTGGTCAGCATCGGGCCCGTGCCGCGGGCGAGCGGGTAGACGAGCGACAGGTCGCCGAGGCGGTAGCCCTGCTGCAGCGCGAGGAAATAACCCGTGTGCAGCACGGCGGTGCCGCCGATGAAGATCAGCTGCACGGGACCGACGTGCGGATGCTGCCACAGGACGATCGCGACGGCGAGCGGCAGGTACCCGCACACCGCGACGACGGAGAACAGGCAGACGAAGGCCGCGCCGGCCCGGACCCGTTTGGCGATCAGGTTCCAGAGCGCGTGAATGAAGGCGCCGGCGAGGACGAGTCCGAGCGCCGCCGCGGTCACGAGGGTGCCTTCGTCATGCGGGCGCCGTCACAGCGCGGGTTCGAGCAGCTCGCTGAGGGGTACCGCCTCGAATCCGAGGTCGCGAAGTCCCGCGATCATGCCCGGCAGCGCGGCGCACGTCTCGGCGGGCGTGGACGGATGCCCGCCGCGGTCGTGGAGATCGACGATCGCCCCCGCGTGCGCATGCTCGACCACGAAGGCGGTCATCGTCGCCGCCGGCGCGGGTGCGAGCCACCCCTCCGGGCGGACGGACCACAGCACCCGTAACTCGCCGATCTCGCCCGCCCGCGCGTAGGCCGCCCAGTTGAACGTCCCCCACGGCGGCCGGAAGTATCGCGGCGGCCGTCCCGTCGCATCCGCGATCGCCGCGTGCCCGCGGTCGACCTCCTCGCGCGAGGCGCGCGGCGGCAGCGTCCAGAAGTGGCGGTGGTTGTAGGTGTGGTTGCCGAGGTCGTGGCCGGCGGCCGCGACCTCGCGGGCAATCTCCGGCGCCTCTTCGACGCGGCGGCCGACGACGAAGAACGTCGCCCGCACGTCCGCGCCCGCCAGGGCCTCAAGAATGCGCGGGGTGTGCGACGGATCGGGGCCGTCGTCGAACGTAAGGGCGACCCGCCGGCTGGCGGGTCCGCGCCGGATCACGCCTCGGGCGAGTGTCCCCGCGACGAACTGCGCGCCGAGCGTGTAGGCGACCGGCGCGGCGAGGATGCCGGCCGCCGCGAGCAGCCGCGCGCCGACGCCGTTCTTCACCCGGCCGCTCCCGGCCCCGCTACGATTCGATCGGCTCGACGCGCCACCGGGTGGACGCGCCCGCGGCCAGCAGCAGCAGGCCGCCGCTCAGGTAGAACGGCGAGGATGGGTTGGTCCACTGCCACAGCAGGCCGCCGAGCAGCGGTCCGATCACGCCGCCCATCCCCTCGATCGTCATCGCAAAGCCGAGCCCCGCGCCGCGGACGTCTTGCGGCAGCAGGCGGACGAGGATGCTGTTCCAGGCGGGCAGGACGAAGGCGTAGGCGATCCCGATCGCCGCGAAGTCGAGCGCCAGCATCCACAGCGTCGAGCAGAGCGGGATGAGCAAGAGCAGCACCGCGACGCTGCCGAGCGCGACCGCGTAGGTCCGCCGCCACCCGAAGCGATCGCCGAGATGGCCGGCGTGGGTCATCAGCGCGAGTCCCACCCCGGGGCCGAGCAGCAGCAGCAACAGCAGCTGCCGCTCGTCGTACCCCCGGTAGAACTCGAGGTACGGGACGACGATCGGAATCAGAATGCCGGCCGCGATGATCTGCGGCACCAGGCTCCCGGCCAGCATGATCAGCGCGCGGAGCATCTCGGCCAGCGCGCGGCCGGGCGCGGGCTTGGCCTTCGAGCGGATTTCGTGGGCGTCGGGCGGGAGCCGCAGCGCGAGGAGGGCCGCGGCGATCAGCGGCAGGACGAAGAGCCGCAGCGACAGCGGGTGCTGCGCGCGGCTCACGAGCGTTGCGATGCCGATGCCCAGACCGCCGCCGAGGAACCACGTCGAAAACACCCGCCCGAGCGTCCCGCCGACCCTCGGCGCCGACCCGCGCGTCAGCCGCGTCAGCGCGGCCGGCCAGAGCGGCGAGGCGCCCGCGCCCATGATCGCGAGCGCGGCGAAGATCTCCCAGGTGTGCGTGGCGAGAACGAGCCAGGTGAACGACGCCGCGTAGATCCAGAACCCCCACAAGAGGATTTTGCGGGTGCCGACGCGGTCGACCATCCAGCCGGCCAGCAGCTTGAGCGCGACTTCCGTGAAAAAGTACGTCGAGATCGCGGCGCCGGTCGTGCCCATCGCCCAGCCGAACCGGACGGTGAGCATCGTGGGGAGCAGAACGAAGAGCAGCGCGCCGTGGACCAGCTCGACCAGCGCAATGGTAAGGGCGAGCAGACCGGTTTCTTCGCGGAGCGTCACCGTGCCGGCAGCGGGAGGGTGAGGGAGGTGGCGGCGGGGGCGTTCTCGAGCGCGGTGAGCCGCGCGAGTTCGGCGGTCACGACGTCGGCCGCGTCGGGCCGTCCGAGGGCGCCCGCGGCGTCGGTCATCGCGGCGAGGCGACCCGGATCGCGGAAGAGCGCGTCGAGGTGCTCGACCAGCTGCGCCGGCGTGCGCGGCGCGAGCGCCGCGCCGTGCTGCAGCAGGAAGCGGGTGTTGCCCTCTTCCTGGCCGGGGATCGGCCGGTAGATCAGCATCGGCAGCCGCTTCACGAGCGCCTCGCTGACCGTGACCCCGCCCGCTTTGGTGATGAGGATGTCGCCGACCGTCATCAGCTCTTCGACCGTATCGACGTAGCCGACGACGTGGAACGGGTGGGCGGATCGGGCCGCGCGCGCCCGCACCTGTTCTTCGAGGCGCTTGTCGTAGCCGCAGACGACGATCACCTGGATCGGCCGCGCGAACTCCGCGAGCGCCTGCGTCACGTCGGGCACGCCGCCGAGCATCGCGTAGGCCCCGGCCATGACCAGCACCACGGGCACGTCCGGCTTGAGGCCGTACCGCTGTCGCAGCGCGGCGCGGTCGAGCGGACGGCGGAATTTGCGCTCCACCGGCAGTCCGGAAACGGCGATCCGCGATTCCGGGATGCCGCGCCCGAGCAGACCGTCGCGGACGTTGTCGTTCGGCACGCAGTAGCGGTCGACCGCGGGATGGATCCACTGGCTGTGGGTCACGTAGTCCGTGATCACGGTGAGACAGGGGACCGTCGTGCGGCCGGCGAGGCGCAGATCGGACATCGTGCCGGCCGGCGTGCAGTGCACGCAGCAGACGGCGTCCGGCTGCGTCTCCGTCAGGTAGCGCTCGAGCCGGTCCATGCCCATCCGGTTGATGAACCGCTGAATGGTCGAATCGGATTTGATGTCGCCGGTGAGCTTGTAGAAGAGGCCGTACAGGCCCGGCGCGCGCCGGACGCTCTGGATGTATGAGAACTTCGTCAGGGCATCGAAGATCGGGTGGACAAAGCGGGCGAAATAATCGACGATCTCCGCGCGGCCGCCGGGTTGGCTCTCCCACTCCGCGGCAACGGTCTCCGCGACGCGTTTGTGCCCCCCGCCATAGTTGCAGGATAAGATTGCGAGCCGCATCCGGTCCCTTACGCGCGTCCCGCCAGGCTGCCGGCCGGCACGGTGGTGAGGACTGGGGTCGCGACGAGCGCGGGCGGGGCGGGGTGGATCACGGAGAGTCGCGCCGGCAGGAGCGAGAGGTTGAAAGTGGACGCCGCGCCCGCCAGACTTCCGTCGACCTGCGCCTCGCGGCGCTGGTCGAGGTGGATCGTGACCTTCGAGCACCGCTGCACGCTCAGCTCCGGCACAGGCAGGCGCCGCAGCAGGCGGGCGGTCTTCCGGAACCGCCGCGTCGCGAGTTCCTGTAACAGGTACACGTCGAGCAGTCCGTCCGTCAGGCTCGGCGACGGGAGCGCGAGCAGCCGCTCGCCGTAGATGCGTCCGTTCGCGACCGCGATCATAAGCGCGCGGCCGGTGAACGAGCGGGCGCCCGCTTCGACCTCCACCTCGAACGGCTCGAAACCCGACGACAGCAGCATGAGCGCCGCGACGTAGTAGACGGAGCGATTGCGGGCGAAGCGGTACCGCGCGCGCAGCGTGTTGGTCATCTTGACGACTTCGACGTCCGCGCCGAGGCCGAAGGTGTTGAGGAAATATCTCCCGTTCACGACGCCCACGTCGATCGGGCACACGCGCCCGCGGAGCAGCGTCTGGATCGCCGTGCGGGGGTTCTTGGGCAGACCGAGCGAGCGGACCGTTTCGTTGCCCGTGCCGCACGGCACGATTCCGAGCGGGAGGTTCGCGCCGTTCGAGACGAGGCCGTTGAGCACGCCGTTGATCGTCCCGTCGCCGCCGAGCGCCACGACCTGCTCCACGTCGGTGTCGTTGGAGCGGAGGGCGGCTGTGAGCAGCGACGCGGTGGCATCGCCGTTCGGGGTCACGATCAGGTCGTACTCGCGGCCGGCGCGCCGAAGCGCGTTCGTAACGAGCGGCAGCGCGTCGCGCGCGCGGCCTCCGCCGGACCTGAGGTTGGCCACAATCAGCGTCAGAGCCATTCCGTCAACTCCTCCGCCGCGGCCGGGCGATATGCGGTGTTCTCACGGTACACAACCGTTCCATTATGGACGGAGTCGCCCCGGCGTGTCAAACGCGCAACTTGCCGGTTACTTTGTACGCTGGCACGCGCGTCCCTTCCTATAATAGACCGCTTTTCGGCGGGCGAGACGGCCGCGCCGCCGGCCGGCCCGTCGGGCCAGGAATCCCTACCGTCGCGTAGAAGCGCGTTCGAGTCCCGGCTTGTCCGTCATCGTTGCCGGCTAGAGCTTTATGGTTGCGCGCCGAGGAGTCGGCGCGCGGTCCGGCGTCGGCCGGTCCGCCGGTGATCGCGACGTGCGTCCGGTTCGACGTGTTCTGGAGGTGCGCGGTGACGTACGAGTGCGGCGCGTCCGAATTCGGAGTGCGGCCCCAGGCGGCGGGACGCCGCGGGATGGTCGCCTCGGCGAACCCGCTCGCGACCCAGGCCGGCCTCAGGATGCTCGCGGCCGGCGGCAACGCCGTCGACGCCGTGGTCGCGACGGCCGCCGCGGTCACCGTTGTGGAACCGTACTTCTCGAGCGTCGGCGGCATCGGCCTGGCCGTACTGTCGCTGCCGGGCGGCGAGACGCGCACGCTCAACTTCATGGGTCGGAGTCCCGCGGGCGCCCGGCCGGATCTGTTCACCGTCGAGACGCAGGACCTCGGCCCGCTCGCCTCCATGGTGCCCGGCAACGTCGCCGGCTGGGCGCGCCTGCTCGCAGACTACGGGAGCCTGCCGCTCGCGCAGGTGCTCGAGCCCGCGATCGAGCTCGCGGACCGCGGGACGCCGGTGACGGCGTTCGATCACGCGCGGACCGCCGCGGTGCTGCAGCGCCTGCTTCCGTTTCCGGACGCCGCCCGCACTTATCTCAATCACGGGCGGCCGTACCTGCCCGGCGAGCTGCTCCGACAAGGCGGCCTCGCCGCCACGCTCCGGGCGATCGCGACCGAGGGCTGGCAGACGTTCTACGAAGGCCGGCTCGCCGGCACGATCGCCGGGTACCTCGCGGCGCAGGGCGGCATCATGACGAAAGAAGACCTGCGGTCGTATCCCGGTGTGCTGCGCTGGGAGCCGCCGGTGGTGGCGCGGTACCGCGGCTATGAAATCCGCACGACCCCGCCGCCGAGCAGCGCCGTGCAGGTGCTGCAGACGCTGCGGATCCTCGAAGCGTGGGATCTCGCCGGCCTCGATCCCCTCGGCGCGGACTATCTCGCGCTCACCGCCGAGGCGATCCGGCTCGCGCGCATGGACGCGCACGCGAACGTCGCCGATCCGGCGTTCAAGGACGTGCCGATCGCGTGGATGCTCTCCGACGGACGGGTGGCAGAGCTGCAGGCCGAGGTGCGCCGTCGCCTTCGCGCCGCGAAGTCCAAGGCCGGCCGCACGGCGCGCGGCCGGCGGCCGGTGCGTGCGCGCATCCGGAAGGCGCGACGGGCCCCCGAGCGGTCGACGACGCATCTCTCGGCCGCGGACGCGAGCGGGCTCGCGGTCAACATCACGCAGACGATCGGCAGCGGCTACGGCTCCGGCGTCGTCGTCGGCGACACGGGCATCGTGCTCAACAACGGCCACCACTGGTGCACGCTCATCCCCGGCGATGCGCGCGTCATCGCGTCCGACAAACGCCGCGAGTCGCCCTCGGGCCCGGCCCACGGCTTCGGCGTCAGGGAGAACCCGACGGCGCCGGCGCAGTCGTTCGGCATCGATCCGCTCGGGCCGGCGCACGCCGCCCTGGGCGGCCGCCTCGCGTTCCTGATCGGTACGCCCGGCTCGTACGGCATTCCGCAGACGACGGCGCAGATGATCCTCGGCCTGATTGACTTCGGCCGCGGCATCCAGGACGCCATCGCCGCCCCGCGGTTCCGGTGGAAGGACGACGTCGGCGACCCGATGCCGCCCAAGACGATCCTGCTCGAGGGCCGCTTCCCGGCGTCCGCGCGCAAGGCGCTGGCGTCCCGCGGCTATTCGATCGAAGTGCTCGAGGACTGGTCCGTCCGCGTCGGCGGCGGGCAGGGCATCGTGCTGCGCGAGGACGGCTGGATGCTGGGCGGCGCGGATCCGCGCCGGAACGGCTACGCGATGGGGTGGTAGCGGTCGGGCCGGCGGTGGCGGTCATGTCTCGAATCGGGGGGGCTGAGGTGCGGATCTCCAACTGGGGGATGTTCCTGCTCGCGGTCTATCTGATCCTGGTCGGGCTCGAGTCGTCGGGGTTTTTCATGTTTCTGGGGTTCGGCCGGATCACCGGAATCATCGCGCTGGTCGCAGGCGTCTTGCTGCTGATGGAGCACTGGCGGAAATGACCCCCCGCCGCGTCGCGGGTTTGACCGCCGGACCGGCCTAGGGTTCTTTGTTCTTCTGGAGGTCTTCCAGGGCGGCCTCGACTGTGGAGAAGATCGGGATCGCCTTCTCGATCCCCATCACGTCGATGATCCGCCGCGCCATCGGCTGAACGTTTGCCATGACGATCCGGCGCCTGCTGCGCGCGAGCAGCCGCTGCGCGTCCAGCAGCACCTTCGCGCCGGAAGAGTCGATGTACCGGAGCCCGCCCATGTCGACGACGACGTCGTCCTCGCGCTGCGCGACCGCCTTGAACTGCGCCTGCAGCGTCGCGATGCTCGCCAGATCCAGTTCGCCGGAGAGGACCAGACAAACGGCCCCGTCGTAATCAACCCGCCGGCACTGTAGTTGGTTCGACCAGTGCGTCGCCGCCGCCATTCGCGGTGTTCTCCCCCCGAGGAAAGAAGCCCTGGCTCCCGGCCATTATATTACACTGCGTGTTCGAAGTTCAGTACTCCTTCGAGTTGTCCGGCGCTCCGCGCCGCGCGCAGAGATATCTTAGCGGCTAAGTCATCGGTCTTATGCCTTGCCTCATAGGTGAAATTGGGTAATATTTCTCGTGATGGTGAAGAAGAAGCGATCAAAGCCCACGAAGAAGACCAGCATCTGGGTGAAGCTCGGACGGAAAGGCGGCAAAGCCAGGGCTGCGCGGCTCTCCGCCGTCGAGCGCCACCGGATCGCGATGATGGGCGTCGAAGCGCGCCGCGCGAAGAAAAGCGGCAAGACGCCGCAGGACGGTGCCGGGTCGCTGGGCCGGCTTTAGGTCTCCGGACGGCCATTTCTTAGTTCAAAGGTTTCGCAGTGCGGGGGCCGATGAGTTTAGGCAGGGCCGCCGCGATATTCCCGATTGCCCCCGCTGATACGTCGCCGCACAGCTGACGATCCGATTCACAAGTCGCCCCGTCGCGGACGGTTGATGAATTCGCGGCCGTCTGTTGACCGTGTTCCCACCGCCAAGTTAGAATAGTTGCGGGGGAAGCCGGGAGTCTGCTCGATGACACGACCCTCAAGCCGGAGGCGGCGCAAGAAGACGTCCAGCATCTGGGCGGAGCTGGGGAGCAAGGGTGGCCGCGCCAGAGCCCTCCGCCTCAGCGCAAAGGAACGCCGACGCATCGCGATGATGGGCGTTCAGGCCCGGCTCGCCAAGAGCAGGGCCCGGAAGAAGAACAAGGCGCGCTTGCGCCGGAAGTAAGCGTACCTTCCCAGTCACGCCTGCCCTCAGGATCTCGGTTCTGACAAGTTCGCTCATTGTCCCGTTGCCCTTCCTTTTGTATACTTCGGGGTGCTAGACGAGCCGGCGTAGCTCAGCGGTAGAGCAGCGCATTCGTAATGCGCAGGTCATGGGTTCGAATCCCTTCGCCGGCTCCATATTTATCAGGGCTTTCCGAAGGCCGACTAGACTTCGAAACATCTCCTTGGGGCACCCTTGGGGCACGCTCGCCCAGCGCCGCCTCCGCCAGCTTCTTTAGCGTGTGCTCTTTGTCGAGTCTGCGGCCCTCCTGGATGAGGTGGGCGTAGGTCGAGAGCGTAAATCCGGCGCTGCTGTGCCCCAGCTGCTGGCTGACGTAGAGGATCGGCTCGCCCCACGCCAGCAAGAGGCTCGCAAAACCGTGCCGCAGCTGCCTGATCTGGAGGCGGCTGCCCACCTCGCGCCGGGTCTCGCACCAGATGTGCGTGTAGAACCACCCATGGCTCAGCGGCCCGCCCCGCGCCCCCGGGAACACCCACTCGCTGCGCTGCGGCAGATCGAGCAGTGCCTCCCGCACCGGCCACAGCATGTCGATGCTGCGGTGTGAGGTCAGACTCTTCGGATCTTGCTCGCCCGTCGTTCCCGCGGGCGTCGCGCGCCGGATGTGGATCTTCCCGGTCTCGAGGTCCACGTCGGACCACTTGAGCGCGACGATCTCTTCCCAACGGCAGCCCGTGAGCACTTTCACGAGGGCGAACCTGGACCACCTGCCGGGCAACGCCGCGAGCATCTCGAGCAGCTCGCTCAGGTCAATCGCTTGGGCCGCTTTCCGCCGGCCTTCCGGCTTGTCGCGACGATCGAGCCTCTGAACGGGATTCTGCCGCGCATAGTCGCTTCGCACGGCATCGGCGAGCATCTTGCTGATCACCGCGAGCAGCCGGCGCGCCGTCGACGGGCTCCGCTGCTTTGCGACCCTGGCCAGGAGCTCTTTGATGTCCTGGACGCCGATGGCGTTCAGCAGGGTGCCGCCAAACGCCGGGCGGAGGTAGACGTTGATCAGGCTTCTGTCCCGGCGGAGTGTGGTGTCGCGAACGAGCCGCGCCGGCAGCCACTTGTCGACGAATTCGTTCAGCGTCGCGCGCTTTGCGACGACGCTCCCGCCGACCAGCCCCGCGTTCACGCGCGCCTGAATTTCGACTGCCAGCCGCTCCGCGTCGCGCCGGCGGGCTCCGGCCTTCAGCGATTTCTTCGCGGTCCCGCGGCCGGCCTCGCGCCAGTATACGTACCACGTGGTCGTGCCATCCCTGGCGCGCCGCCGCTCAATCCATGCCACGGGCTCCCACCCCTATGCGGCTCTTGATGAAGGCTTCCACGTCGGACTCCAAGAACCTGACGAGCCGCCCCTCCCGGAACGCCGGCAGGCGGCCCTCGCTCGCCCACCGGTAGATGCTCTTCGGAGAGACTTTCAGGATCGCCGCGATTTCCTCGGCCGTGACCAGCGGCGGCAGCATCTTTCGGATGTCGTCGAGCGTCTCCTGGGCGCGACTGAGTTTGCTTGTGTACTGTTTCATCCTTCTTCTCCCCGCATTGGCGTTTTCGTCATCGGGTCGCTGGCTGCCTCGGCCCTGCAGCGGATCTGAGTCCGAGCGTCAAACTCGCTCACCTACCGGCGCCGGGCGAAGCGGCGGCGGAAAACGGCGTTCGAACTCGGTCTTGAAGTGGCCCACCGGCTTGAACTTGAAAAGGCCTTGCGCCTGATACTCTCGATGGGCCCAGGCGTCCCGCGTTGCAGTCCACCGCTGCCGTTCGGCCGCAAGACGCGACTCGTCGTGGGCGCGCCGGAGCGCCTGTTCCTTCCTCTGTCGCTCCGCGGCGGCCTTCTCCGCGTGCTCGCGTTCTTGTTCGTCGAACTTCCGCTGGCCCTCGCGCACACTCCCTGCGATGCCGTACGGCACGTCGGATGGGGATGAATACGTCCAAATGCGGGAGTGTCCCGGCTGGTCGGTGAACCCGGCGGCCTCAAACATCTTCCGAATTCTCTGGCGTCGAGCGTCTGACCGGCAGGCGATGATTGCCGTGGCGTAACGACTGCGCAGCCACGGCCGCGCGGGGTCGGGACGCGTGTCGAACGCACGGAGCAGACGGGCGTAACGTTCTGCTTTCGACTTGAGGGCTCCGAGGGTCATCGTGCCCTCGTCGATCTCGATGAAATACCCCCAGACCACATCCGGCCACGGCATTGGCACAGTAACGATGACATCCGGGGTTATGCGCTCGACACGGCCGAGCGGTTCCTTCCACTCGATCCGCGCACGCTTCCCGGCCTGGTAGACATAGTCGGGCAAGTCGGAGACCCACCGCCGAAGTTGTAATCCCACCCGCACCGACGCCACGTCGGCTACGTGCGGCAGGAACTCTGGCGAAATTCTGATGTCGGCCTCGGTTTCATACAAGACATCGGTACCAGGCACAGCCGCGGCGAGCACCTGCACTCCGACCGTTGTGAGGTGGTAGTAGTTCTTGGAGGCAGTACTGCCCGGCTCGCAGTGTCGCACCCTGCCGAGGATGCCTCGCTCGCACAGTTCTCGCAAACGCTGGCTGCATCGATCCGCAGTGACGTCGGCGAAGTACAAATCCTGAATCTGAGACAGCACCAGATACCGGCTGATATTCAGCTCCTGCAGGATCTGAACATCCCGCGGTGTGAGTGCGCGCGCAAGGGATTCCAGACGGGCCGTGCGGTGTCGCATTACTTCATCCTGCCATTTATCGTGTAGACGTCTGGATAGTGGCGGCTTGCGTTATCCGCGCCGCACCCGTTTCCTGGTCGACGGCGGCGGGATCGGCGGAACTGGTTCCCGGCGCAGTGTTGTCTTCTGAGGTGAGTTTGTCTACCAAATGTTGCCGGAAGAGGCGGCGGGCGGGACCGGGGAGACGTGCCGAGACCTTCTGAACGTCGGCAGCCATCTTGGCGGCTATCCTGCCGGCTGCGCCCGCGTGCTCGCGTTCCAGCCGTTCGATGATCGGCTGTCCCCACTGGCGGACCTGAGCGGTACGATCCGCGGCGGACGCAAGCCCGCGGCGCAAGACCTGAACGTCGTCGGGCAGAGTGTACAAGACTGCCTCGCCCAACGTTTCAAGTGCCGCCGACTGCGCGTCTCGTGAAGTTTGTGCAAATTGATACAGGCATTCGAGCCTGGTAGTTGTGAGTGGCGCCGAGACGAATCGATCAACGAGCTCTGTGAGCCCGGCTTCCGCAATCGTCAGTAGCTTTCCCGCGAGATTCTCGTTCACGTCGAACGCCCCGCCAAGTGCTGCGCGTCTACTCAGCGCGGCATCGCTGTTGTGCAGGACGCCCTCGAGCCGGCCCGTGCTCACAAGGTCGATCACCGCCCTGAGGAGCAGCGACGTTCGTTCGGCGCCTGATCTCCGGCGCGCCAATTGGGAGGTGAGTTCGCGTACGATCGCGGCGTCGGACGCCGAGTACGGTCGGATGACGACCCAGACCTCGGTGAGGCCGATCGCCTTCATCGCAGCAAACCTGTGATGGCCGTCCTCGATCAGCAGCACGCCGTTCGAATCGCG